>CATPAS010000241.1 GCA_955652075.1 uncultured Gaiellaceae bacterium
ATGCGGGTCTCGGCGAAGGCGGACTATGCGCTGCGGGCGGTGATCGAGCTCGCCGTCATCGGCGGCGACGCGCCCGTGAAGGGCGAGCGCATCGCGCAGGCCCAGGAAATCCCGTTGAAGTTTCTCGAGAACATCCTCGGCGACCTGCGGCACGCCGGCATCGTCCGGAGCCAGCGCGGCGTGGACGGCGGCTACTGGCTCGCGCGTCCGGCCGACGAAATCACCGTGGCCGAAGTGATTCGCAGCGTCGAGGGCCCGATCGCCAACGTGCGCGGAGTCGGTCCTGAGCAAGTCGAGTACGCGGGCTCGGCTGAGCGTCTACGCGACGTATGGATCGCGGTGCGCGCGAACCTGCGTGCAGTCTTGGAGCGCGTGACGATCGCGGACCTAGCCCGCGGTGAACTGCCGCTCTCGGTGGAAGAGCTGGCTTCGAACCCCGACGCCTGGCTACCACACTAGTCGGCGAAGACCGTCTGGTGCGTCGGGCGGACGTACACGATCTGCCCGTGCTGAAGCTCGAGGGTTTCCACCTGCTCGCGGGTCAGTTGGGCCGAGAGCGTCTCGCCGTCGTCCCGCACGAGCTCGACACGGACCTCGAAGCCGAGATGAACGAGACGCTGCACCATCGCCTCCTGCGTCGAACCGTTGGGCTCGAGCAGCAGCTCGACGTCGTGGGGGCGGATGAAGGTGTCGCCGAGCCGGTTGACCGGGCCGACGAACGACATCACGAACTCGTTGGCAGGGTGGTCGTAGAGCTCGCGCGGCGGCGCGGTCTGCTCGACCCGGCCGGCGTTCATCAC
The DNA here is from genome assembly GCA_955652075.1 of uncultured Gaiellaceae bacterium. GTDB lineage: Bacteria > Actinomycetota > Thermoleophilia > Gaiellales > Gaiellaceae > 3-1-20CM-4-69-9. The sequence goes on from CATPAS010000241.1 coordinate 801, forward strand.
CACGACCCGGTCGGCGACGTCCATCGCCTCCTCCTGATCGTGGGTGACGATCACCGTGGTCGTATGCGTTTCGTCGTGGAGGCGGCGCAGCCAGATCCGGAGCTCCTTGCGCACGCGCGCATCGAGCGCGCCGAACGGCTCGTCGAGCAGCAGAACCTTTGGGTCGACCGCGAGCGCGCGCGCAAGTCCCATGCGCTGACGCTGACCACCGGAAAGCTGCGCGGGATAGCGTTTCGCAAGGCCGCTGAGCTGGACGAGGTCGAGCAGCTCGGTCACGCGCTGCTTGATCTCGCTGCGCGGGCGCCGTCTGATCGTCAACCCGAAGGCGACGTTGTCCCAGACCGTCATGTGCTTGAAGGCGGCGTAATGCTGAAAGACGAACCCAACGCCGCGCGACTGGGGCGGCAGGCGAGTGACGTCCTCGCCGTCCAGTGAGACCTCGCCCGCGTCCGGCTGCTCGAGCCCTGCGACGACACGGAGCAGCGTGGATTTCCCGCTCCCGCTCGGGCCGAGCAGCGCGGTGAGAGACCCGGTCGGCACGTCGACGGAGACGCCGTCGAGCGCGGTGAAGTCGCCGAAGCGCTTGACGATCCCTCGGGCCTCGATCACTGCGTTCCCTCTTTGGGCTTCAGCCGAGTCATCAGGATCAGCGTCACCATGGCGAGAAGTGCCAGAACCACTGCAGCAGCATAGGCGCCCGTGGTGTCGAACGACACGTAGCGGTCCTGGATGTAGAGCGTGAGCGACTCTGTCTGGCCGACCAGCCGCCCCGAGACGACGCTGACCGCGCCGAACTCGCCGAGCGCGCGAGCGGTGGTCAGCACGACCCCATACGCGGTCGCCCATCGGATCGCCGGCCAGGTGACTCGGAGGAACGTCTGGAAGCCTGAGGCACCGAGGGTTGCCGCCGCCTGTTCCTGTTCCGTCCCGATCTCGCGCAGCACCGGCACGACCTCCCGCACGACGAACGGAAGCGAGACGAAGATCGTCGCCAAAACCATCCCGGGAAGAGCGAAGACGATCCCGTGGCCGCCCAGCCACCGGCCGCGACCGTACAACAGCAGCAAGGCCACCCCGGCGACGACGGGCGAAAGCGCGAGCGGAAGATCCACGACGGCGTTGACTATCCCCGCGCCCGGATAGCGGTGACGGACGATCGCGAGCGCGCACAACACGCCGAAGACGGTGTTGGCGGGGACCGCGATCGCAGTGAGGATGAGCGTCACCTTCAGCGCGTGCAGAGCGTCCGGTGTCGTCACGGCGTCCCAGGCCGGCCCGACGCCATGCTCGAATGTCCGCCAGAAGACGAACCCGACCGGTGCGACGAGCAGCACCGCGAGATAGCCGAGCGACGCGAGGCGGAGCGCGTACTTACCGATCATGCCTCGTCACCCAACGGCGGAGCCCGCCGATCGCGAGCAGCACGCCGAACGAGATCAAGAGGATGACGACCGATGCTGCCGCCGCGCCACCTGAGTCATTGCTTTCGAGACGCCCGAGGACGTACACGGACACCACTTCCGTCTTGAACGGGAGATTCCCCGAGATGAGCACCACGGCGCCGAACTCGCCGACGGCTCGGGCGAACGCGAGCGCGACGCCCGAGAGAATCGCGGGCAGTATGCTCGGCAGGATGATGCGCAGGAAGGTCGTGACGCGCCCCGCCCCGAGCGAGGCAGCCGCGTCTTCCATCTCGCGGTCCAGCTCGAAGAGCACCGGCTGCACGGTTCGCACGACAAATGGGAGCGTCACGAAGAGCAGCGCGAGCAGAAGGCCCCAGCGCGTGAATGCGGCGTTGATCCCGACGGGCGACTTCGGGCCGTAGAGCGCGAGCAACGTCAGGCCCGCAACGATCGTCGGCAAGGCGAACGGCAGATCGACAAGAGCGTTGACGAAACCCTGGCCTACGAATCGATCGCGTACGAGCGTCCAGGCGATTGCCGTGCCGAAGACGGCATTCACGAGCGCAACCGCCACGGAGAGCCCGAGGGTGAGCCTCAGGGCGGCGACCGCCTGTGGCGTCGAGACGGCGCCCCAACCGTGCGCCCGCCAGCTCAGCGCGGCCAGAGGCAGCAGCACGATCAAGCTGAGGTAGAGCGTGCTCAGACCAATCGAGAGGCCCGGCGCGAGTGAGCGCCGGGCCCCGGGTGCTGCTGGAACTGTGCCGGCGTTAGCCGCCATTCGACCCCTGGAAGTGAGCCATGATGCCCGTGTTCGGGTCGAAGAACTTCTTTTCGACCTTCGGCCAACCACCGACGTACTTGATCGTGAACAACTGCGGTCGCGTCGGGAAGTTGAAGCCGCGGGCGGCGCTGGACACGACCGGCCGGTAGCCGTTTTCCGCGTAGATCTTCTGCGCGGCCGGCGTGCGCAGGAACTTCAGGAACGCCTTCGCCTCGGTCTTGTGCTTCGAGGTCGACGTGATCGCGATCGGGTTCTCGATCAAGATCGTCGCTTTCGGGATCACATACTGGACGGGTTGGCCCTTCTTCTGCGCGAACACCGCTTCGTTCTCATATGCGAGGAAGACGTCACCGCGGCCCGCGAGGAAGGTCTGCAGCCCTTCGCGCGCGCTGGTCGGTTGCGCGACGACGTGCTTCCAGAGCTTGCCGAGAAAGTCGACTGCTTGCTTCGGCGTCTTGCCGGACCGGAGTGCGCCGCCGTACGCGGCCATCACGTTCCAGCGTGCGCCGCCGGACGTGAACGGGTTCGGCGTGATCACCTGAACGCCCGGCTTGATCAGGTCGTTCCACGTCTTCAGCTTCTTGGGGTTGCCGTCACGCACGATGAACACGACCACCGAGCGGGTGACCATGCCCTTGTACTTGTCCTTGTTCCAGTCCTTCGCGACGAGGTTCTTCTGGACGAGCGAGGTGATGTCCGGCTCGAGCGAGAACGCGACGACATCCGCGTCGAGCCCTGCTGCAACAGCCCTGCTCTGCTCGCCCGACGCGCCGTAGGACTGGGAGAACGAGACGCCGTTCCCTGCCTGCGTCTTCTGGAAGGCCGACACCAGCCGGCCATAGGCGTCTTTCGGCGTCGAGTAGGCCACGAGGGTCAGCTTCGTGTCCTTCGAGGCCCCGGCCGCCAGCGTGGGCAGAAGGAGTGCTATGAGCAAAGCCAGGCTAATTCGTCGCATCTCGTCTCCTTATTAGTCCACTGAATTGGTGGACTTTAGGGACAAGGCCAGACGACGTCAAATGGGAACCGCAGGCCGTTCCATACAATCGTTCGAGTGAGCCCTTCCACCCTCAGCGCCGCCGGCCGGAGCTACGAGATCTTCCGGCTGGAGGGCGTGGAGCGGCTCCCCTACACCCTGCGGATCCTGCTCGAGAACGCGCTCCGGCACGGCGAACAGGAGGACGCCGAGGCGCTGCGGCGCTGGCGGCCGACGGCCGAGCCCTCTGACGAGATCTCGTTCCGGCCGGCGCGCGTCCTGCTGCAGGACTTCACCGGCGTGCCTGCGGTCGTCGATCTCGCGGGGATGCGGAACGCGATGGCCGACTTTGGTGGCGACCCGTCCCGCATCAACCCGCAACTGCCCGCCGAGCTCGTCATCGACCACTCGGTGCAGGTAGACGAGTACGGGTCGGCGCGGGCGATGTTCCGCAACGCCGAGCTGGAGTTCGAACGGAACCGTGAGCGCTACGCCTTCCTGCGCTGGGGACAGACAGCCTTCGACAACTTCAAGGTCGTCCCGCCGAACACAGGAATCGTCCATCAGGTCAACCTCGAGTTTCTCGCGCGCGTGATCGAGACGCGCAATGGCCAGGCGTTCCCGGACACGCTGGTCGGCACGGATTCGCACACGACGATGATCAACGGGCTCGGCGTGCTCGGCTGGGGCGTCGGCGGGATCGAGGCCGAGGCCGCGATGCTCGGCGAAGCCGTGTCGATGCTCATCCCGAAGGTCGTCGGATTCAAGCTCACAGGCGCGCTGCCGGAGGGCGCGACCGCGACCGATCTCGTTCTGACGGTCACGCAGCTGCTGCGAACGGCGGGAGTCGTCGGAAAGTTCGTCGAGTACTTCGGGCACGGGCTCGTCGGTCTGCCGCTCGCGGACCGGGCCACGATCGGGAACATGTCGCCCGAGTACGGTGCGACCTGCGGTTTCTTCCCCGTGGACGACGAGACGCTGAAGTACCTTCGGCTCACGGGGCGTGACGAGGAGCGGCTCGCGCTCGTCGAGGCCTACTGCAAGGAGAACGCGCTCTGGCACGACCCCGATCACGCACCCGATTACTCGCAGGTCGTCGAGCTCGACCTCTCCACGGTTGAGCCCTCACTCGCAGGGCCACGCCGGCCGCAGGACCGAGTGCCGCTGCGCGATGCGAAGCGCTTGTTCCTCGACTCGCTGGAGACCTTCGGCGTCGACTACGGCAACGAGCACGACGAGGCGGTGGCGGAATCGTTCCCCGCCAGCGACTCTCCCTCCACCATCGAGCCCGGTCATGGGGACCCCCGTCCCGACGTGCACGTTCAGATCGGCGCCGTCGCGGTCGCCGAGCGCCCCGTGTCCGCCGCCGTGGCGGTCGAGGGCGAGGATTTCGAGATCGAGCACGGGTCGGTCGTGATTGCGGCGATCACCTCGTGCACTAACACATCGAATCCGCAGGTGATGATCGGGGCCGGGCTGCTGGCAAGGAACGCGGTTGAGCGCGGGATGCAGCGCAAGCCGTGGGTGAAGTCGAGCCTCGCGCCGGGCTCGAAAGTCGTGACCGAGTACTACGACCAGGCGGGGCTGACCAAGTACCTCGACGATCTCGGCTTCCAGACCGTCGGGTACGGCTGTACGACCTGCATCGGAAACTCCGGCCCGCTGCCGGAATCGATCTCGGCGGCGATCGCGCTCGGTGACCTCGTCGTCTGCTCGGTACTTTCGGGCAATCGCAACTTCGAGGCTCGAATCCATCCGGAGGTCAAGGCGAACTATCTGGCCTCGCCGCCACTGGTAGTCGCGTATGCGCTCGCCGGCCGCATGGACATCGACCTCGTCAACGAGCCGCTCGGTCAAGACAGGGCCGGCAACGATGTCTTTCTCCGCGACCTCTGGCCGAGCGCCGAAGAGATCCAGGAGACGATCACTCGGGCCGTGCGCGGGGAGATGTTCTCCCGTACGTACGCGGACGTGTTCACCGGCGATCCCGCGTGGCGCGAGCTGCCCGTTCCGGAAGGCGACCTGTTCGCCTGGGAGCCCGACTCGACGTACGTCCGGCGACCGCCCTACTTCGAGGGGATGTCACGTGAGCCCGGGGTGGTCGAGGACCTTGCGGGCGCCCGGTGCCTCGTCATGGTCGGCGACTCCGTGACGACCGACCACATCTCCCCTGCCGGCGCGATCAAGCCGGACTCCCCTGCGGGCATGTACCTCGTCGAGCACGGCGTCGAGCGCAAGGACTTCAACTCTTACGGCTCGCGACGTGGGAACCACGAGGTGATGGTGCGCGGCACGTTCGCGAACGTGCGGCTCCGGAACCTGCTCGTGCCGGACGGGGAGGGAACGTGGACGGTCCACGTGCCGAGCGGCGAGGAGATGACGATCTACGACGCGTCGAGGCGTTACCTCGCGGAGGGGAC
>CATPAS010000242.1 GCA_955652075.1 uncultured Gaiellaceae bacterium
CCGCAGCGTTGGGTTTTGGTTCATGCGCTTCTTTCGAAGTTCGATCGCCAGCATGCCATCTCATCATCCGGAGGTCGATAGGTCAGACGTCGGCAGAGCCTTGCCGGTAGATCTTCGCCGCGATGATGCGACCGGACTGGATTTCGTAGAAGGCCGCGATCTGACCAACATGGGCGACGCCATCGACGATGAATTGCTCGCTCAACTCGCAGGCGACGTGATCGCCGTCGACGACCATGCTCGTGATGGTCAGCTTGGGGCTCAATTCGGAGAAGGCGCTCGCGAAGAGCTTCGCGAGCTCGGCCGTCCCGCGGAAGTGGTCGGTGCCCGTGACCCAGGTCGCCTCGGCACTGAAGCGGGCCAGTAGACCGTCGAGGTCGTAAGCGTTGAACGAGAGGACGTGGGCTCTGACTATCTGACCTGGGTCGGCGATCTGCTGGCTCTGGACCGGCGAGACGTGAGTGACTACCAGGTAGTGGGTCGAGGTTCGATCGCGTTCGACGAGGAAGCGGTCGTCTTCGGGGTAGAAGACAGCGGTCTCGTACTCCTCGCCGGCGAAAGCCTTGATGGAATCTAGCGAGTCCCAGAGCGTGAACATCAGAAACTCGGTGTTGTCGCCCACATCACGACGAAGCATCCAGACGCCGCGATTGCCTGGTGTGCTGGCGTACCCCGTGATGCCTGTGTTCTGCATGTATTCGGCGTAGGCGTCAGCGCTGTGCGTTCGGACGGCGCCCTTCCAGATGCGTGCGATCAAGATTCCTCCTTCAATGGGTCCCGCTCGAGTTCACGGTTGTCCACGGCCGGCGCGTACCGCAGCCAGGCGACTCCGTCGTGTTGTACGATCGTGACTCGATGGGATTCAAGCTCATGTCGATCTTGGCTGTGACCTTCGTCGTGATCGTCGCAGGCTGCGGCGGCGGGAAGAAGTCGGCATCGTCCTCGCCTGCCACCACGGCGACGTCCGCAGCCACCACGACCACGGGTGCCACGACGACCACAGCAGCGCCGACCTTCGCGAGCACGAAGAACTGCGCTCAGCTCATCGGTCTTGGGGCCAAGTTCGCCCAGGCGCTGGGGGCGGCGAACGCCAAGGGGAATATCACCGACGAGGCAAAGGTCTTTCAGGCAATGGCTGCCGCGGCGCCGTCGGACATCCGCGGGGACTTCCAGACGCTCGCGAGCGCTTTCAGCGTGTACGCGCAGGCCTTCGCGAAGGCGGGCATCAAGGCGGGCCAGGCCCCGACCGCGGCGCAGGTCGCCCAGCTCCAGGGGGCAGCGAAGGCGTTCAGCGCGCCGAAGCTGCGGGCGGCGGAACAGCACCTGGCTGCCTGGGGGCAGAAGAACTGTGGTGGGCTCACCACCACGACCACAGGCTAGAGCTGCAGCCGATGCCCCCGGCCGGAATCGAACCAGCGCACGCGGTTTAGGAAACCGCTGCTCTATCCACTGAGCTACGGGGGCTTGTCGGTTAACCAAGCCGTTTCTCGGACTCGGTGATCTAGCCACTGTAACTTCGGGAGGAGTCGGCTCGGCCTCTGTAGAGGTCGTTCGCTAAGCGTTTTTGCAAGCGAACTACTGAACTGGCGACTCAGGCTTCGGCTCGAGCAGGCTTTGCTGCTCAACGATTCGGCGTGCCACATCGGCAAGCCGCAGATTGCGCTCCCGCGCGGTCGTCTGGAGTCTGCGGAAGGCGTCCTGCTCAGAGAGCTTGAGCGCCGACATCAACAAGCCCTTGGCACGCTCCACGAGCTTGCGGTCCTCGAGCGCCTGCTGTGCCTTGCTCACTTCGGCCTCCAGTGCTTCGAACTCGGCATGGCGCGCGGCCGCGAGCTTGATCGCCGCATCGAGGTCGCGCGTGTCGATTGGCTTGGTCAGGTAGGCGCTGACACCGCTGGCGATGGAGCGTTCCACAAGGCTGGGGTCGTCTACCCCGGTGACGATTACGACCGGCCGCCGGAGGCCCTCGCCGGCCAACTGTACGGCGGCGGCTAGCCCATCGAGAGCGGGCATCTCGATGTCGAAGAGGTAGAGGTCGGGAAGGCTCGCCTTCGCTTCGGCCACGGCCTGCTCGCCGTCGCCGACTGGGCCGATCGGGTCGTGTCCGAGCGAGCGCACTCGCTTTGTCAGACCGAGCGCGACGACGGGGTCGTCCTCGGCAATCAGAATCTTCATCTTGTCGCTGCCGGGAAGATGACCTCGGCACGAGTGCCGCCGCCCGGTCGTGTGCTTAGCGCGAAGCGCCCGCGAAGGCCCTGTTCGACCATCCGCTGCACGAGCTGAAGACCGAGACCGGTCCTGCCTCGGGCAGTGTTCCCGCAGTCGTCGACGAGTAGGCGATGCTGCTCGCCGGCGTTCAGCCGCACGGTGATCGGGAGAGCCCCGTGCTGATAGGCATTCGTGATCAGCTCGTTCGCAACGATCCCAAGTTTCTGGGCCGTGGAGGCGTCGAGTCGTGCTGGATCGGCCTCCACTGCGACTGGCACCGGAGCCCCATCGGCGATGCTCTTGAGCAGGGCATTTGCTTCTACTGGGTCGTCGGTCTGGGTCAGCAGCCCGTGGACGACGGCGATCGATTGAATGCGGGCGGCGGTGTCGTCGAAGGCACGGCCGTCACCGCCTTGGGGACGACCGAGTAGGAGGAGGTCCGCGGCGGTCTGGAGGTCGTTCTTGATCCGATGATTCGCCTCGGTCGCGAGTGTGCGCGCGAGCTCCGCGCGGGCGGCAGCGTGCTTGTGAGCTTCCGTTTCGCGGCGGATGGCGCGGACGAGAACCAGTACGGCTGCGACCACGGCTGCAACCAGCGCGAGCCGCATTGCGGTCGCCCCGGCCGCCAATGGAACGATTGCGGTCGCGAGGGCGCACGTTCCCGCACTCACGGCGAGCCAGAAAGCGCGACGCCACCCGACCTGGACGACCGCGATGAAGGGGACCGCGAGGAAGAGGAGGAGGGCGAAGTTCTGGCCACCGGTGAAAACGAGCACCGCGACGAATCCGATCAACCCTCCGGACCAGAGGTCGAGCAACAGCCGACCGCGGCGGATTTGCAGCCACTCGCGCCAGGGGACGAACATCGCTGCCGCATTGCCGACAGTGGCCGTAAGAGTGAGGGCGAGCAGCAACCAGCGGTGTTTCGATCCGGCGTCCAGTGCGAGGCCACCGAGAACGGCAACGATCGACAGCCAGCCGAGCCAGGAACCGAACCGCAGCGCCTGCGAACGAAAGTCGAGCTCGATGTGGGCATCGCCCTCTGCGGACAGAGACTGCGTCGGGCGCATTGCTACGGGTGAGTGGGAGACTGTGC
>CATPAS010000243.1 GCA_955652075.1 uncultured Gaiellaceae bacterium
GAACGACACCGTCGTCCTCCTCGCGAACGGCGCAAGCGGGACGACGCGCTCCGCAGCGAGCGCTGCCGCGTTCGACGAATGCCTGCGGGCCGTCTGCGCCGACCTCGCAGGCCAGATCGTCGCCGACGGCGAAGGCGCGACCTTCACGGCGGAGATCAGCGTCAGCGGTGCTGCTAGCGATCCCGAGGCGAAGGCGATCGCACGTCGGATCGCGACCTCGCCGCTCGTGAAGACGGCGCTGTTCGGCCGCGATGCGAACTGGGGCCGCGTGCTTGCGGCCGCCGGCTCCGCGCCGTACAACGGCGGCTACGCACAACTCGATCCCGGCTGCGTCACCCTCGACCTCGCGGGAGTGCGTGTCGTCGATGCGGGCGCGCCGCAGGACGTCGAGCCGAAGCTCGTCGGCGCGGGCTGCACGATCGTCCTCGACCTGGCGCTCGGCGAAGGATCCGCCAGCTATCTGACCAGCGACCTTTCGTACGACTACGTCCGGATCAACGCGGAGTACCGCTCGTGAGCTTCGTCGTCCTCAAATGCGGCGGCGCGGTGGCCAACCAGTCGGCCGGCACGATCCTGCAACTCGCCGACGCCGGCCACGACGTCTGCGTCGTTCACGGTGCCGGGCCGCAGATCTCAGAGGAGATGGAGCGGTTCGGCATTCCCGTCGAGTTCGTCGGCGGGCGGCGCGTCACCACAACGGCGGGCCTCGCGGTGGTCCGTTCGTCGTTCGCCGCCGTCAACCGGGCACTGTGCCTCGCGCTCGGGACGCGCGCAGTCGGTCTGTTCGGGGACGAGATCGGGCTCCATGCCGTGCAGATCCCGTCTCTTGGCCGTGTCGGCGATCCGCTGCCGAGTCGGCCGCGCGCGGTTGTCGAGGCACTGGCGGCCGGCCGCATTCCCGTCGTCGCCCCACTCGGCGTCGGACCGCTGAATGTCAACGCCGACGACGCGGCGGCCGCGCTCGCAGTCGGGCTCGAGGTCGACCGCCTCCTGTTCGTCACCGACGTCGCCGGCGTCTTCCACGACGGGGCCGTGCTTCCGAGCATCGCGGTAGGCGAGGCCAACCGGCTGCTCGGCGACGGCACCTTCGCAGGCGGCATCGTTCCCAAGCTGCGCGCTGCGGTGATCGCTGCGCGCAACGGCGTGCGCACCGAGATCGGCGAGACGGCGGTGATGGCGTGAGCACGGTGATGCACTCGGCGGTTCTCCCTGTCTACGCCCGCCAGGATCTAACGTTCGTCCGCGGCAAGGGTACGACGCTGTACGACGCCGACGGCCGCGCGTATCTGGACTTCCTGGCCGGGATCGCCGTCGTCGGCCTCGGGCACTGCCATCCGGCGCCGCTCGCCGCCGCCACGGCGCAGCTCGACCGGCTCTGGCACGTGTCGAACCTCTACTGGACGGAGCCCATGGTCGAGCTCGCGGAGCGCCTCTCCGCACGGGCCGGTGGCGCGCGTGCGTTCTTCTGCAACTCCGGCGCGGAAGCTGTCGAAGCGGGGCTGAAGTACGCCCGCAAGGCGACCGGCAAGCCGAGCGTCGTCGCGCTGAGCGGTTCCTTTCACGGCCGCACGCTCGGCGCTCTCTCCGTGACCGGCCAGCCTGGCAAGCGCGAGGCGTTCGAGCCGCTGCTTCCGCACGTGCAGTTTGCGGAACCGAACGAGATCGGCTCGCTCGAGGCCGCGGTCTCGCCCGAGACCGGCTGCATCTTGCTCGAGCCGATACAGGGCGAGGGCGGCGTGCACGTGCTGGAAGCATCCTTCGTGGCGGCCGCGCGCAGCCTCGCCGACGAGACCGGCGCCGTGCTGCTCTTCGACGAAGTACAGACCGGCGTCGGCCGGACTGGCGCGTTCTTCGCCCACGAGCACGTGGGTGTGCGGCCCGACGCCCTCATGCTGGCGAAGGGTCTCGCCAACGGCCTGCCGATCGGCTGCCTGCTCGTCCTCGACGACGCTCCGGAGGGATTCGCCGCGGGAGATCACGCCAGCACGTTCGGCGGCAACCCGGTGGCGTGTGCAGCCGCGAACGCTGTCTGCGGAGAACTGCCGGACGAGTTGCTCGCAGCCGTCACGGCGAACGGTCTCGCGCTCGCCGACGGACTCGCCGCGCTGCCCGGCATCCGCGCGGTGCGCGGCGCCGGCCTCATGCTGGGCGCCCAGCTCGACCGCCCGGCGGCGGACGTCGTCGCCCTGTGCGCGGAGCGAGGCTTGCTCGTCGGCACGGCGGGGGCGGACGTCCTCCGCCTGACGCCGCCGTTGATCGTCACGACCGCCGAGATCGAGCAGGCGGTCGGTGTCCTGGAGGAGGTGCTCGCATGAGGAAGTTCGAACGGCAGGGCGTGATCCTGCGTCTCGTCTCCGAACAGGAGCTCTCGACGCAGACGGAGCTGGCCGATGCGCTCCGCGAGGCCGGTTTCGACGCCGTCCAGACGACCGTCTCGCGCGACGTCGCGGAGCTCGGGCTCGTCAAGGTGCGCAACGACGAGGGCCGGCTGGTGTACGCGCCTCCCGGCGCCGCCGACCTTTCACGCCTCGGTGAGCTCGTGACTGCCCTTCGCCGCTGGGCGCTCTCCATCGTGCCCACCGGCACCATCGTCGTGATTCAGACGCCGCCCGGCCACGCGAACGCGCTCGCGCAGGCCATCGACGGTGCGGGCCTCGCGGACGTCGCCGGCACGGTCGCCGGCGACGACACGATCTTCGTCGCTGCGCGCGAAGGCAGCGGCAGCGCGCTTGCGGACCAGCTCCAACATCACCTGGAAGGAGACAGCCAGTGAACGGCATCGCCGTCCTCGCCTACTCAGGCGGGCTCGACACGAGCTGCGCGATTGCGTGGCTGAAGGAGGACTACGCCTTCGAGGAGGTCGTCGCCGTCCTCGTCGACGTGGGGCAAGAAGCGATGTTTCAACCAGCCATCGAACGCGGCAAGCTCGCAGGAGCGGATGACGTCATGCTGCTCGACCGCAAGGAAGCGTTCGCGGACGAGCAGGTGGCGAAGGCGCTGCTCGCGAACGCGCTCTACGAGGAGAAGTACCCACTCGTCTCCGCACTCTCGCGGCCGGTGATCGCCGAGGCGGTTGCCGAGGTCGCGCTCGAGCTCGGCGCCGACGCGGTCGTGCACGGCTGTACCGGCAAGGGAAACGACCAGCTCCGCTTCGAGCTTGCGTTCAAGGCGAAGTACCCGGGCGTGAAAGTGATCGCGCCACTGCGCGACCGCATGTGGACGCGCGACGCGGAGATCGCCTACGCGGAGGCACGCGGCATCCCCGTCGAAGCGAGGGCGGAATCGCCTTACTCGGTCGACGACAACCTGTTCGGCCGCGCGATCGAGGCCGGGATCCTCGAGGACCCCTGGACGGCCCCGCCGGAGGAAGCGTTCCTCCTCACCGGCGATCCTTCAGCAGCCCCCGCTCCCACCGACGTCGTCGTCTCGTTCGACCAGGGCCTACCCGTTTCCCTCGACGGAGAGGAGCTCCCGCTCTACGCGCTCGTCGGTGTCCTCAACGAACGCGCGGGGGCGTACGGGATCGGCCGGATCGACATGATCGAGAATCGCGCCGTCGGCATCAAGAGCCGCGAGCTGTACGAGGCGCCTGCGGCGCTGGCGCTGATCGCCGCGCACCGCGCGCTGGAGGAGCTCGTGCTGACGAAGGGCGAGCTCGTGGCGAAGCGCGAGCTCGAGCCGAAATGGGCAAAGCTCGTCTACGACGGCGGCTGGTTCGCGCCGGTCCGCAGCGCCTACGACGCGTTCTTCGCCGCGACGCAGGAGCTCGTCACGGGCGACGTGCGGTTGTCGCTTCAGCCCGGCGTGGCAGTCCTCAGCGGCCGGCGCTCCGAGCACGCGCTCTATTCCGAGTCACTTGCTTCGTACGGCATCGGTGAGACCTTCCCCCACGACGCGGCGGCGGGTTTCATCGGGATCACGGCGCTGGAGACAGACCTCGTAGCGGCACGGAAAAGGGTCCAGGTCGCGTGACTCTCTGGTCCGGACGAGTCGACACCGAGGTCGCGCAGCCAGTCTGGGATTTCCTGCGGGCAGACGACGCCGAGTTGCTCCCGTACGACTGTCTCGCGACGCGGGTGCATGCTCGTCGCCTGCGCGAAGGCGGACTTCTCTCCGACGAGGAGCTCGCCGACGTCGAGACGGCGCTCGACTGGATCGCCGTCGAGGGAGCAGCCGAGCCCGAGGACGAGGACGTCCACTCCACGATCGAGCGGCTGCTCGGCACGGTCGGCCGCAAGATCCACGCCGGACGCTCGCGCAACGACCAGGTCGCGGCGGCTCTGCGGCTCTACGTCGCCGACGCGTGCCTCGAAGCCGTCGCCGCCATTCGCAGATTCGTGGTCGCGGTCCTTACTCAGGCGGAGGAAGAGGCCGAGACGCCGATGCCCGGGTACACGCATCTGCAGCGCGCACAGCCGGTCACGGTCGGACACCACCTGCTGGCGTGGGTGGAGATGCTCGACCGCGACCGCGACCGCTTCCGTCTCGCCGCAGATGCAGCACGGCCCTGGCCGCTCGGGTCCGGCGCGCTCGCCGGCTCGACGCTGGAGCTGCCGCCGCCCCCCGGAGTGCAGCTCAGAAACTCCATCGACGCGGTCGGCGACCGGGACTTCGCGCTCGACTACCTCTACGCGTGCGCGATGCTCGCAACGCACCTCTCACGCATCGGCGAGGAGATCGTCCTGTGGTGCACGTCCGAGTTCGGCTTCGTCCGGCTTCCCGAGGAAGCAGCGACGGGGTCGTCGATGATGCCGCAGAAGCTCAACCCGGACGTGGCCGAGCTTGCGCGCGGCAAGGCCGGCGCCGCGATCGGCCGCCTCACGGGCCTGCTCGCAACAGTCAAGGGACTTCCGCTCGCGTACAACCGCGACCTGCAGGAGGACAAGGAGCCGGTCTTCGCGGCGAGGCGCGAAGTCCGCGGCACACTCGCCGCGCTCGAGGTGCTCGTCACCGGCATCGAGTTCGACCACGACCGGCTCGCTGAAGCCTGCAGCGACCCACTCGTGTCGGCGACGGACGCTGCCGAAGCGCTGGTCGCCGAGGGTCTCCCCTTCCGAGACGCGCACGAGCAGGTCGCAGGCCAGGTACGCGACGGGACCTTTGAAGCGCCTGCGATGCCTCGGCCCCGCGTCGCGCCGGGCCCGGCCGACGTGTACGCAGCGGTGGCTGAAGCGCGCAGTCGCTTCGACACTTAGAGGGCTGCCGAGGGACAGTCCCTGGAACGTGTCCTAGTCGGTCAGGTCCGAGGGACAGTCCCTGGAACACGGCTGAATCGGTCAGGTCCGAGGGACTGTCCCTGGAACACGGCTGAATCGGTCAGGTCCCAGGGACTGTCCCTGGAAACATGTCCGAGTCGGACTCAGCCTAGTAGTCGCAGAGGCAACGATCCGTCGAGCAAGGCCCGACCGACGACCGCCCCTTCGCAACCGATCGCTGCAACCGCAGCCAAGTCGGCCTCGGACCTGATCCCGCCCGCAGCGAGCACCGGCAAACCGGAAGCCTCCTTGACCTCCCGCAGGAGATCAAGATCCGGCCCGCCGAGCATCCCGTCGCGCTCGATCGCCGTGCACAGGATTCGAGACACGCCGGCCTCGGCGCAACGCCGCGCAACGTCGCCCGCCTCGAAGCCGGTGTCGTCGAGCCAGCCGCGAGCCGCGACCCGCCCGCCGCGCACATCGATCGCAACGACGAGCCGGTCACCGAGCTCAGCGACGAACTGCTCGAGAGCTCCGACCTGCGCGAGGGCAGCCGTGCCGACCACCACACGCGTGGCGCCGGCCGTGAGGAGACGCTCGGCGTCGGCAGGAGAGCGGATGCCCCCCGATGCCTGCACCTTGGCGGGCCGAGCGGCCTCGACGAGACGGCCGACGACGTCCGTCCTGATCCGGCCGCGGCGAGCGCCGTCGAGATCGACGACGTGGATCACTCGCGCGCCCGCGGCGGCGAACCTGCGCACCAGCTCCTCCGGTCGTGCCCGGGCCGCCACCCGCCCGAAGTCTCCCTGCTCGAGACGCACCGCCTCGTCGCCAAGCAGATCGACGGCGGGAAGCACCTGAAATGCGTCTGCTGTCATGTTAGTATGCTAATACAGCAATCACCGAGCCTGGGAGATCAGAGCCGTGGCGGAAGGGTCACATCCCGAATGGGAAACCAAGGAGACACGAGATCTGCTGAAGACGATCGCCTCGCTCCGGAACGTCGACGAGGCGGGACGGTTCCTCCGCGACCTGTGCACGCTCTCGGAGCTCGAGGCGATGACGCACCGCTGGCAGGCGGCGCAACTGGTCGATCGCGGGCTGCCGTACCACGAGGTGAGCAAGAGAACGGGCGCATCGACGACAACCGTGACGCGGGTGGCGCACTGGCTGCGCCACGGCGAGGGCGGCTACCGGCTGATGCTCGACCGGCGGGGTCGTCGGCTCGCGCGGACCGCCTGACGATCGCGATCCCCGCCAAGGGACGGTTGCGCGAGCCTTCCGTCGCGCTCTTGGAAGACGCAGGGCTCGGGCCGGAGCAGCCTGGCGAGCGCGCGCTGGCCTTCCCCTGCCGTAACGCCCCGGTGGACGTGCTGCTCGTGCGCGCGGCGGACGTGCCCGAGTACGTGCAGGACGGAGTCGTCGACTGCGGCATCACGGGAGCCGACCTCGTGCGCGAGCGTGACGCCGACGTGGAGGAGCTGCTCCGTCTCGGGTTCGGCGCCTGCACGCTCGAAGCCGCTGTGCCCGAGGAGTCG
This sequence comes from uncultured Gaiellaceae bacterium, assembly GCA_955652075.1. Taxonomy (GTDB): domain Bacteria; phylum Actinomycetota; class Thermoleophilia; order Gaiellales; family Gaiellaceae; genus 3-1-20CM-4-69-9. The sequence continues at coordinate 6,734 of CATPAS010000243.1, forward strand.
CCCGCGCGTGCGCTGGCCGATCTCAGCGGCCTGCGTGCTGCGACGGTCTATCCGCATCTTGCGAGCACGACTCTGCGCGAGCACGGCGTCGAGGTCGAGCTCGTGGAGATCACCGGTTCCGTCGAGGTGGCTCCCCGGCTCAAGCTGGCCGATGCGATTGTCGACCTCGTCTCGAGCGGCAACACCCTGCGAACGAACGGACTGCGTTCGCTCGGCGTGCTCTTCTCGTCCGAGGCGACGCTTATCGCCCGGCCGAACGGCGGCGACGACCGTGCTCATC
>CATPAS010000244.1 GCA_955652075.1 uncultured Gaiellaceae bacterium
CCGCCCACGAAATACCGCATCCGGACGCCCTTGATCTCGGCGAAGCGCTCCTCCAAACCGGGCAGTTTTGCGTCCGTCATGCCGGCCGATTATCCTTAGGCCAATGACCGAATTGGGAGTGCTGGCCCGTTGAATCCGGCAATGACATATGGAGGCTCGATCTAGCCCGCTGAGCGCATCTTGCGCCGGCGGGCTTTTTCGTACGACAAAGAGAGGAGCGTCGATGGCGAATCACCTCACGCCCGAGGAGCTGTCCAAGGAACTCGGGATCGACCGCCAAGAGGTCATCCGCATCTGCGTCGAGCAAGGCGTGCCTATCTACCAGGGCAAGATCGACAAGACACTGTTCCAGGCGCAGCTAGAGGCGTTGGGGGTTCTGCAGAAGCACTGAGCTCGGCGGGGGAACCGAGTTCCCCCGCGACCCCTTTCCTCTGTGGACTTTCGTCCACGATCGTCGTAGCGTTCGGCCGTGCCGTCAGTCCCCTGGTCGCCGGTTGCGTGGTGGCGCGCCATCGTCAGAAACTGGCAGGCGGAAGGCCCGGTCGAACCGCCCGAGCGGCGGGGTTACTGGTTCTGGGGACCGACGATCCTCAGCATCCTGGCCGTCGAGCTGCTCGGCGCGCTCTCCTCCACGTTCAAGAACAAGATCCCTTGGCCGACGATCTCGTCGACGGTCGGCCACCTCGAGAAGCGATGGGACTGGGTCGGCGTGATCGTGGTCGGCGTGATCACTGCGACGGCATTCCAGGCGCTGGCCTACAAGGCCGGCGCGCGCACCGAGACCGGTCGGGCGCAGCGGCCGGGTGTGCCGAAGGCGCAGGAAAGCGGCTACAGCTGGCTGTTCGTCTTGATCCCGGGCCTGATCGCCATCGGACTGACGGTTGCGTTCGGCGCGAGCAAGATCCAACTGGGTTACACGATCTACGGCGTCCTCGGCTTCTTCGGCATCGTCGTTCCCAGCGTGCTCGCGTTCGTCCTCAACAAGGAAGTTCGATTCCCGACCCTGTTCTTCACCCTCGACCGGCTGCGGCGACGCTTCCATGCGGCGGCGCTGATCCTCGTCACCGGCATGGCGATCCTCGTCGTCCACCTCGCGTTCTATCCATGGCCGGACATCACGCACGAGTCGGCCAGCTTCGCGGGCCTGACCGCGCAGAATGCGCGCGACAGAGCCGAGCAGAAGGTCCGGAGTCTTCGCGCATCACTGCCTCCGCTCTCCTACTCCACCCAGAGTCGAGCCGTCGTGGACGGACACGACGTCTGGCTGGTCTACTTCCGAACGGCCACGGGAGGGTCGTCCGCGTGTGTCGTCACCGTGACGCAGGCTTCGGCCGACCCGACCGAAGCCTGCAAGACCTAGAACGCGCTAAGCGGACTTGCGCGCAGGTGTGCGCGCCGAGGTTCCGCTTTTTGCAGCAGCCTTCTTCGGTGCAGCGGCCTTCGTCGTCTTGCGGCCCTTCGCCTCTGCGACGCTCCGCTTCAGCGCTTCCATCAGATCCACGACCGGCGCATCGGGCACAGGCTCCGGCTTCGCGATCTCCTGGCCGTCCAGCTTCGCCTCGAGCATCTGACGCAGATCGCTGCGGTACTGGCTCACGAGCTCGGACGGGTCGAACTCGCCGACGAGGCTCTGCATCACCTGCTGGGCGAGATCGAGCTCTGCCTTCTTCACTTTGGTGTCGGCGACCGCCTCCTCGATCTCCGCCTGCGAGCGCACGTCCTCCGCCAGGAAGAGCGTCTCGAGCACGAGCGCATCGCCCTTCGGCCGGATGAGCGCGAAGTACTCCGCGCCGCGCAGGACGAAGCGGCCGATCCCTCCCATGCCAGCCTCCTTCATCGCCTCGAGCAGCAGCACGTAAGGACGGCGCTGCGCGGGCGCCTGGGCAGGCGCGAGGAAGTACGTGCGGTCGAGATAGACCGGATCGACCTCGTCTAGCGGGACGAAGCGCGTGATCTCTATGGAGCGGGACTCGTCGCGCTGCGTGATCGCCTCGAGGTCCGCGTCCTCGACGATGACGAACTCGCCCTTGGCGACCTCCCAGCCCTTGACGATCTCGTCCGGCCCCACCTCGCGCTCGTGGGTCGGGCACCAGCGCTTCTGCCGAATCGGCGTCTTGCACTCCCGGTGGAGCGTGCGGAAGCTGACGTCCGACTGCTTCGCCTTCGGCGTGGTCGCGAGGGCCAGGCCAACGGGGATGTTGACGAGGCCGAAAGAGATGGATCCGTTCCAGATAGTGCGCATGGCCGCCTTGGAATTGTAGAGGGACCGGCCTGATTCTCCCTCGGGCAAGGCATCCCTTCAAGGCGCCGACTCGGCGGCGCCGCCATCAAGGCCATACGGGCCCCGCCCGTGTGGCCGGCTGAAATTACGATGGGGCCATGGCGGCGACGACTACGGCGACGGGGACGCGGACGATCGCCCGCTTGTGGCAGGACGCCGTCTCCCGGGGCCTCGACAGCCCTGCCTACCTCGTCCAAGAGGGGGACGACTGGCGGCCGGTGTCCTGGGCGGAGGCCGGCCAGGCGGTCGACGAGCTCGCCCACGGCCTGCTCGCCCTCGGGGTGCGGAAGGGCGACGCCTTCGCGATCCTCGCCTCGACCCGGCTCGAGTGGGTGCTCTTCGATTTCGCGCTCGGGCTGATCGGCGCCGTCGGCGCCCCGATCTACATGAACAACTCGCCGAGAGACGCCGCGTACGTCGCCGAGCACTCCGAGGCCGTCGGCGTGCTCTGCGAGGACGACGAGCAGCGCGCGAAGCTCGACGGTTTGGAGCTCGAGCACGTGCTGACGTTCGCCGACCTCCCCGCGCTTCGGGAGCGAGGGCGTGCGCACGCCGCCGAGCATCCTCGAGCCGTCGACGAGGCCGCCGCCGCGATCGACGAGAGCGATCTCTTCACGTTCATCTACACGTCGGGCACCACCGGCCCGCCGAAGGCATGCATGATCCTGCACCGCAACTACTACGCGATGGTCGACGAGGTTCGTCAGGTAGAGGACTTCACCGTCACCGACGACGTGATGCTCCTGTACCTCCCGCTCGCGCACAACTTCGGCCGCTGCCTCACACTCCTCGGCGCGCACATCGGGTACACGATCGCGTTCTGTCCCGACCCGTACGCCGTCGCTGAGGCGCTGCCGGCGGTGCGGCCGACCGTCTTCCCCAGCGTGCCTCGCGTCTACGAGAAGGTGCACACGGCCGTCACGGCCAAGTTCGACGAGGCCACAGGCCTGAAGCGCCGGCTGATCGGCTGGGCGCTACAGGTCGGCGGCAAGGTCAGCAAGCTGCGTGAAGCGGCGCGTTCCGTACCCCCCATGCTCGCGTTGCAGCACAAGCTCGCCGACCGGCTCGTCTACTCCAAAGTGAAATCGCGTCTCGGCGGCAATCTCCGCATCGGCGTGTCGGGCGGCGCGCCGCTCGCCAAGGAGATCATCGAGTTCTTCGCCGCGCTCGACGTCATCATCCTCGAGGGTTACGGCCTGACGGAATGCACGACCGGTGCGA
>CATPAS010000245.1 GCA_955652075.1 uncultured Gaiellaceae bacterium
CCCGTCCGCCGAGCATGCGCTGCAGCTCGTCGCGCCGGTCTGCGTCGTTCAGGAGCTTGATGCGCGTGTGAGTCGGGTCGCCGGCGATCTTCTCGACTCGGAAGTGCCGCTCTGCGACGCTCGCGATTTGCGGCAGGTGCGTGATCGTCACGACCTGGGCGCGCTCGGCCAGTCGGCGCAGCGTGTCGGCGACGCGGTGCGCGGTCTCTCCGCCGATGCCCGCGTCGATCTCGTCGAAGACCATCGTCTCGCCGCCGGCGACGGCCGCGATTGCGAGCGCGATGCGCGAGAGCTCGCCTCCGGACGCGGTCTCGGCGACCGGAGCGAGCGGCAGGCCTGCGTTCGGCCGGACGAGGAACGCAACCTCGTCGATCCCCGACTGGCCGGGATCTCGCTCCCGCAACTCGGCCACGAACTCGCCTTCACCCAGACCGACGCCGACCAGCTCGCGCGCCACCTCCTTCGCGAAGCGAGGGGCCGCCTCGTGTCGCGCACTCCGCAGCTCCTCGGCGAGCCGGCCGGCATTCCGCTCCGCGACCTCCAGCGCTTCTGCGGCCGCAACGCCCGGGTCGAAGCCGGCTGCGATCGCCTCCAGCTCCGTCCGGGCCTCGGCCGCCCGAACGAGCAGCTCTTCGTACGACTGCGCGCGGAAGCGACGCTTCGCCTCCGCGATCCGGTCGAGGTTGGCCTCGATCTGCTCGAGCCGTCCCGGCTCGGCCTCGAGCGTCGTCAGGAATCCGCGCAGCTCGCTCGCTGTCTCGCGCAGTCGCAGCTCCGCGTCGCGGAGCTCGTCACCGGCGCGAGCAAGCTCCGGCGCAAGCTGCTCGAGCGGCGCAAGCGCCCGCTCGGCGCTCCCAACGAGCCCGGCCGCCCCCTCGCCCTCATCCGGAGCGAGCGCCTCGGCCGCTCCGGCGGCCCCGTCCGCTAGCTCGGTGACATGACGAAGACGTTCGCGGTCACCGCGAAGACTCTCTTCCGCGCCGGGCTCCAGCCCGGCAGTGTCCTCGACGAGGGCGCGCAGCTCGGCGAGCCGCGCCTCGGCAGCCGCTGCACCCTGCTGAAGCTCCTCGTGCCGGCGTCGCGCCGCGCTGAGCTCGCGCCACGCGAGACGCGACTCAGCTCGCCGCCTGAGCTGTTCGCTCCCGACGAACGAGTCTAAGACGTCGAGCTGGTAGCCCGGGCGCGCCAGCCGCCGCTGCTCGAACTGGCCGGACATGGCGATCAGCCGTTCGCCCGCGGCGGCCAGGTCCTCGCGCGCGGCGCCACGCCCCCAGGCGTACGCGCGCGTGCGCCCGTCCGCGAACACGCGCCGGGCAACGACCAGGCCCTCCTCGTCCTCGGGACGGAGCTCGGCGAGTGCGGAGAGCTCGTCCTCGTCGAGGAGCCCGGCGGGCAGGTCGAGCTCGGCCTCGACATAGGCTTCGGACCCATCGGCCCCGATGTAGCCGGTGTCCCCCTTGGCGCCGAGGAGCAGGCCGATCGCCTGGGCGAGAATCGTCTTGCCCGCCCCGGTCTCGCCGGTGATCGCATTGAGCCCCGGAGCAAACGTCAGCTCGGCCTCCTGGATCAGGACGAGGTTCTCGATGCGGAGGCGGCGGAGCATGGTGCCGCCGAGATGGTAAGCGGCCGAGCGGCGCGGCACCATCGTCCAAGACATCCACGCCCTTAGAGGTACACGCGTCTAGCTCCGGGACACCCCACCTCCCTCCCCTGACGTCGAGCCTAGCCCTGGAATTCGCACCGGTGGGTCGCCGAAAGGCGCCAAAACTATGACCCGAAGGTCTCGCGGTAGCGCCTGAAGAAGGTCGCCTCCGGCAGGGTGGCCAGGAGGCTCCGCTGTTCGCTGAGCCGGATCCTGATCGGCGATCCGTGGCCGACGTCCGTGAGCGCGTGGCCGTCCACGAGCACCGTCACGTTCATGTCGAGCGTTTGACTCCGGATTTCTAGGTCGATCCCGCGGGGGACGACGATTGGGCGCGCGTGCAGCGAGTGCGGAGCGATGAATGTGACGACCATTGCATCCAGCCCTCGTGCGAGCACGGGCCCGCCGTTCGACAGGTTGTACGCCGTCGAGCCGGCGGGGCTCGCACAGATCATCCCGTCACACGCTTGCACGCCCATGTCCTCGCCGCCGAGCGCCCAGGCGAGCTCTACCATACGGCCCCTGATCGAGCTCAAGACGACGACGTCGTTGATGGAAGCGCCGCGCGTGCCGTCGACTTCGACTTCCAGCGTCGTGAGATGCACGACGCGGTAGTCGCCGGAGAACACACGGGCGACTCCGGACTCGAGCTCGTCGGGCTGGACCGACGCGAGGAATCCAACGCGGCCGAAATTGACACCCAGGACTGGGATCTCGGTTCCGAGAAACCGGTGCAGCGCGCGCAGCATCGTCCCGTCGCCGCCGAGCACGACCGCTATGTCGGCGCCCGATAGATCGGCCTCCGGCTCACCGACGCCGTGCTTCTCCACCTCCTCGTCGGGCAGGAGCAACTCGACGCCCGCCTCACGGGCGACTTTCTCGAGCCGTTCGAGCGCAGGCCCGATGGTCTGCGGTTTCCCGTGCGTGATGACGGCGACGCGCCGCACGGCCTCAGATGACCGCCGCTGCGATCCGGTCGTCGATGTCGTCTGGGAGGTCGGGGTGCTCACGATGAACGAGGTGGAGGAACACTTCCCGGTTGCCCTTGGGGCCGGGTAGCCCGGAGTCTACGGCCGCAACTGTCTCCCCTCCCCAAGCCAGCGCCGCGCCTGCGATCTCGCGCACCACGCGCCTGCGCACCTCGACGTCCCGAACCACGCCGCCCCTCCGGACCTCGGTCCGGCCAGCCTCGAACTGCGGCTTGACCAGCACGACCGCCTCCCAGCCCGGACGGGCAAGCGCGAGCGCAGGCGGAAGCGCGAGCCGCACGCTGATGAAAGAGACATCGCACACGATCAGATCGGGCACGAAGGGCAGTTCGCGCAGCGCGCGCACGTTGGTGCGCTCGAGCACGTCCACCCGGGGATGCGCGCGCAGGCGTTCGTGCAGCTGTCCGTAACCCACGTCAACGGCGACGACACGCGCCGCCCCGCGTTGCAGCAAGACGTCCGTGAAACCGCCCGTGGAAGCGCCGACGTCGAGGCAGTCACGACCGGCGGGATCGATGCCGAGGACATCGAGCGCGTGCGCGAGCTTGTGGCCGCCGCGCGACACGTACGGCGGCGGGGCCTCGACCTCCAGCGGCGTCGACTCGTCGACCTGCATGCCGGGCTTGTCATGCCCCGGCACTCGTCCCGCGAGCACGAGCGCCTGCGCCTGCGTCCGAGACTCGGCCAGTCCACGCTCGACGAGCAGGACGTCGAGTCTCTTCTTCACGCAGCTGCAGCGACGTTGGATCGGGCTGGGCGCCCGCTCACGAGGTTCGTGTTGCCAGGCCCGCGACGATGTCCACGAGCGTCGACGTGTCGGCTGGAACGGCGGCAAGGCGTTCGCGCGCACGCGTTGCAGCCTCGTCCGCCAGCGCGCGAGCACCCTCCTCACCATGCGCGAGGACGTAGCCGTCGCCGTCGAGGATGTCGTCGACGATCTGGAACAGCAGCCCGAGCTCGTCGCCGAACGCACGCCAAGGCGCCTGCTCGCGCTCCGGCACGCCTGCCACCCAGAGCGCCGTGCCGACCGCCGCCGCGAACAGGCAGCCGGTCTTGAGCTTGTGCAGAGTCGCCTCGTCCGGCGCGGAGCCGGTGATGTCGAGGTATTGCCCGCCGATCATCCCGAGTGTCGCCTGGGCAAGCTCGCGGCCGACTTGCGGAACCTGATACGAGAGTGCAAGCCGGAAGGCTTCCGCGAGCAGCGCGTCCCCGGCGAGGACGGCGACCGCCTCTCCGTGCTGCGCCCACACCGACGGGCGCCCCCGACGCTCGGCGTCGTTGTCGAGCGCGGGCAGGTCGTCGTGCACGAGCGAAAACGCATGAACGAGCTCGAGGGACGCCGCGGCGGGCAGACCGACTTCTGCGTCCGCGCCCGCGGCCTCGACCGTCGCCAGACAGATCACCGCGCGCACTCGCTTCCCGCCGACGAGCGCGTAGCGCACGGACTCCGCCTGCCCGTGCAGCTCCGGGGTCAGCGCGAGGTCTCCGAGGTATCCCTCGACGAGGGCGCGCAGCTGCTCAGGGCTCCGCATCGGTCTCCGCGTGGCGCTTCGCCTGCTGGAGCGCCTCTTCGATCGCCTTGCTCAGCTCCGACAGCTCGGCGAGAACGTCCAGCGCCTTCTCGGCGTCGTTGGCCTGCGAGAGACGTTCCAGCTCCGCACGCGTCTTGTCCAGCCGAGCGAGCAGCTCCTCCGCCCTGGCGAGGGAGTCCTCGGTGCTCATCGGGCAGCCTCTGCCCGATGAGCGGGGGGAGGTGCGAAGGGGGAAACCGGGAGGTTTCCCCTCTTGTGCTCCTGAGCCCACGCGGCGATATCAG
>CATPAS010000246.1 GCA_955652075.1 uncultured Gaiellaceae bacterium
GGCCCCGCTTGCGGTGGCAGGTCTCCTGGCGACTCCACTCTTCTTCGTCGCGCTGATGGCGACGTCACTTGCGATCGAGAAACCCACCGTCCATCAGGTTCTTGTGCACGGGAAAATCGTCGAGAAGCTCGGCGACCCCTCGGGCTCGACCGAGAGAACCATCTGGCTCCTCACACTGATACCGCCCGTCGGAGTGGTGCTGATCGGCGTCGGCGGCATGTTGATCGGCCGTGCGGGCGTGATCACCTCGTCTTTGACCGCGATCGCTGCGACCCTCGTGCTTCTGTTGCCCCTCGACACGTGGGCCAGCCGCCACACCGCGCGGTATCCCGACGGCATCGATCTCATCCCGCCCACGTCGACGTCCGACCTCTACCTCCGCGGCGAATGGGAGGGTACGGCGCGGCACACTGCCCTCCAGCTCGGCGTTGCAACGATGGTGCTGGCGGGTCTTGCGATCGCGATGTTCGCGCTGGTCGAAGTGCGAAGGCGCCGCCATGTCGCCGCCCCCGTTCCGCCTCCACCTCCGGGGGTCATGACGGGAGGACCCACCATCTCGGGGCCGTGAGCGGAGATACTTTGTAGTCATGCGAGAGCCCGACACCCGTGGCATCGACCTCTCGCTCGAGCCGCTCGACGACTACGTCGTGATCCAGCCCTCGGACGAGGAGTCGGAGACGAACCTGGGCCTGATCATCCCTGCCTCGACAGAGGCCGACTGCCGCACCGGCGTGATCACCGCAGTCGGGGCCGAGGCCGGCGGCGTGGAGCCGGGCGACAAGGTCCTCTTCCCGAGCGAGGCCGGCTACGACGTACGACTCGCCGGCGCCGCGGTGAAGGTGATGCGGCGGGGCGACCTCATTGCACGTGTGCACGACTGACGTCGGCGGGTGACGCGCAGCCGAGCAGTCCCAGGGCAAGCTCGACTTCCTGCTGGAGCAGGCGCAGGACGTCGAGGACGCCCTCTTCGCCTGCGACGGCCAATCCCCACACCATCGCTCGTCCGACCAGCACGGCCCGTGCGCCGAGAGCGAGCGCCTTGAGGACGTCCGTACCGCGGCGCACGCCGCCGTCGAGGAGCACCTCGGCCCGGCCGTCGACCGCCTCGACGACTTCCTCCAACGCATCGAGTGAACTGGACACGCCGTCGAGCTGGCGGCCCCCGTGGTTCGACACGACGACCCCGGCAGCGCCGTGCTCGCACGCAAGCCGCGCGTCCTCAGCCGTCAGGATTCCCTTGACGACGACGGGGAGGCCGTAGCCGCCGAGCCACTCGAGGTCGCGCCAGCTGAGGCCCGTGTCGAAGCGCCCGCCGAAGATGTCGCCCGACACGGTGAGGTGCTCCGGGACCTGGAAGTCGATCCGGATGTCTCGCTCGCGCCTCCCGAGAAATGGCGTGTCGACGGTAAGGATCAGCGCCGAGAACTCGTTCGCGACTGCCTCCTCGATCAGGTCCTCGGTCTCGGAGCGGTCGGCGAGAACGTAGACCTGGAACCAGCGCGGAGCGCCGGGAGCAGCGGCGGCCACCTCGGCAGGCCGAGCGGTCGCCGCGGTCGACAGGCACATGATCGTGCCGGCCGCCGCCGCCGCACGCGCAGTTGCGAGCTCGCCGTCGGGATGCGCCATGCGCTGCAGCGCGAGCGGCGCGATCAGAATCGGCAGCGCTACGTCGGTTCCCAGGATGGTGGTCGCAGTCGACACCGAGCTTACGTCGACGAGGACGCGGGGCCGGAGCTTGCGCCGCTCGAACGCGGCGAGGTTGTCGCGAAGGGTGACCTCGTCCCCCGCCCCACCCGCGAAGTAGGCGTGCGCGTTGGCGTCGAGCTTCTGCTCTGCCAGCCGCTCGTAGTCCCAGACATTGACCGCTGCCACGATGCGAGCCTAGAAAACGAGCGGAGAGGGCGGGATTTGAACCCGCGACGCACCTTTCAGCACGTACGCGATTTCCAGTCGCGCTCCTTAGGCCACTCGGACACCTCTCCGTGCTGCGAAACGGAGAAGGAGGGATTCGAACCCTCGATGGAGGCATTCACCCCCATAACGCCTTAGCAGGGCGCCGCCTTCAGCCACTCGGCCACTTCTCCGCGCGTTGCGCGCAGGATAGCCGAGCATCTTTCGGAGGACGGACGGACGGGCAAAGCCCGCACGTCCTCTTAGGAGGCGCCGCCTTCAGCCACTCGGCCACCTACCCGCAGGTCCGCGCAGGATCGCCGACTCCTTCGGATCCCCCTACCGGGGGAGGAAAGGGGGGCCTCCAGGACGAAAATGAGCTTGCCGGCTCCCCCCTCATACCCCGGCAATCTGAAACCCGTCTGCGGCTACCCGAGGCGGGTTTCGCTTTTCAGAGCGACTACTCCTCAGTCCCGCGGTTTCAAGCAGCGGTGCGTCGCCGCTCATGGTCGCGGCTCTCAGGTACGAGTGATACGCCGCTTCCACTCTTCAAGAAAGGCGCGATTTCTAACGGCGGAGACCAGAGAAACGGCCCGCGTTTGACTCCTCGAGGAAGCCGGCGGCGGATCGGGCCTCGTCTTGCCGCTGGCGGGGGAGTCGACAAGCTCGGCCTTGACGCCGGAGTGCATCTCTCGCCAGACGCGGAGATATGCGTCGAGCTCTAGTCTCAGGTACGCGTCCCCGACCGTCGGACGCTCCGGCGGCGTCGCCTCAACGGCGGCCTGACCAACGATGTCGGCGTGGCAGCCGCAACGCCTGAGATAGGCGACGAGATCACCAACGGGCGCAGGATCGCTGACCAGGATTCTCATCTGCCGCAAGTACGAGGCCGAAAGCCGCAGGAACCTCGCGTCTGAATGGTCGCACCATAGGCGGCGAAGGTTCAATCCCTCGGTTGGGTATTTCCGACGGCCGCGCGTTCAGCTTCAGTCCTATTTTGCAACAGGCACTATGACGTCGATGCGTTGGGCGCTTGTAA
>CATPAS010000247.1 GCA_955652075.1 uncultured Gaiellaceae bacterium
CCCGAGCCGGTCGTGCCGGCGATCAGCAGGTGCGGCATCCGCGCGAGATCGGCCCAGACGGCGGTGCCCGAGATGTCCTTGCCGAGCCACACCGCGAGCGGGCTGGCGGTCGCGGGCAGGTCGTCGAAGATGTCGCCGAGCGTGACGAGATTCGGTGAGAGGTTCGGGATCTCGACGCCGACGGCCTGCTTGCCGGGGATCGGCGCGAGGATGCGGATCTCCGTCGTGGCCAGCGCGTAGGAGAGATCGTCTTTCAATGCCGCCACCTTCGAGACCTTCGTCCCGGGGGCGAGCTGCAATTCGTAGCGCGTCACCCGGGGACCGGAGATCTGGCCGACGATCGTCGCGTCGATGCCGAAGTGCTTGAGGGTCTGGACGAGCGCGGCGGCGGTCCGCTCAGCGACGTCCCCCGAGACCTCGCTCGCCGCCGAGGAGCGGCGGAGGATCCCTCGGTCGGGGAGCCGGTACTCCTCGTGCGTCTCGACCGTGCCGACGTCGAAGAGGCTCGGCTGATCGGGGCCCTCCGTTGACACCGGATCGAGGAGCAGTGGTGGCTGCGTGTCGCCGATGACGTCTGGAAAGTCGTGGACGACGTCGACGGGCGGCTCGTGGGCACGTAGTGGAATGACCGCCGCGGGCTCGACGTGCTCGACCGGCCGTGCGCGCCGGGCACGGCTGTGCGCCCGCCGGACGGCGTGACCCGAGCGGCGAACGAGCGCGCCGGCGGAAGCGCCGGAAAGCAGCAGCGTTCCGATCACGAGTGCGAGCACCCCGATGATCGTCGTTCCGGTCGCGCCGACGAGCAGGCCGAAAATCCCTTGTAGCCCGCGGCCGACCGCGCCGCCGTGCGTCGACCCGAGTGCCGCCAGCAGGCCGAAGCTCGTCACGGCCAGACCGGTCCGGAACGGATTGACGTCGACGAGCCCGCTCCGCCCCACCATCAGGCCCCCGACGACCACGAATGCCACAGGCGCGACGTATGCGGCGGCTCCGATCGCCGCCGTGAAGCCGTCGGCGATCCAGCCGCCGACCATGCCGCCACTCCACCCGAGGTACAGCATCGATGCCAGGAAGAGGCCCAGCGCGACGAGCCCGAGCCCTATGAGCTCGGGGTGCTGCTGATTCTTCGCCTTCCCCTTGCGCCGCTTCGTGCGGACGCGCGCGGGCAGGCGCGGTCTGAGCGTGCGCTTCTTGCGGCGTCGCGCCATGCGGCCTGCTTCGCCGTAAACGGCTCGCCTCCTACGCGAAAGCGAAGCTTTCGCTCGGCTGGGGTTACCAGCCGGCTGGCGGGATGATGTAGACGCGAGCCGCGAGGGGCCCGAAGCTGTCGGCGAAGCCCTGATCATCTGCGCCGACGACCTGGCCGCCGCCGACCAAGACGGGAGAACGACCGCCGATCCCCGGCACGCCGATCTTGGCCTGCACGGTCGCGTCGGTGGTGTTCACGGCGATGACGTAGGTCGCTCCGTTGAGTGTTCGGGCCGAAACCCTGATTGCCGAGGCGTCGGAGGTGGCGGGTGCGATCGGAGAGAGCAGCGCCTGACTGAGCCCCTTGATCTCGCGGTTGGTGCGAGCGATCTCCGTCCCGATCGTCGTCGACCAGTGGTTGGGGAAGTAGCCGATCGCGCCCGCGCCGCCCGCAACTGCGAGCCAGGCTTCGGCGCGCACGGTCGCAGGCGTCGGGTCGAGCTGCTTCTGGTCCTTGCACTGGTGCTCCATCGGCGCGACCTCGATCCACTGGAACGTCGGTTTCCCACCCGACGTCGTGCCGAGCTCGCGCTGGGCGTCCATGACGTCGCCGAACGCGGGACGGCACCAGACCTGCAACGGGTAGAGGTCGAAGCCGACGACGTCCGGGATCGACATCAGCGTCGGGTACATTCCCTTCCCTTGCGGGAGCGGGTTCGCGAGGCTGTAGAAGTGGTTCGTCAATGTGAGGAAGCTGATGCGGCCGGCCTGTGGCGCAGGGATGCTCTTGTCGAGCTCCTGGCGCGTGACGGTGCCTTGAAGGAACGCGTCCCACTCGTCCGGGTAGTACCAGCCGATCAAGCCGCGGCCGTCGGCGGTTGCGGCGTTGTTTGCATTCACGATCGAATACGCACGGCCGTCGAGACGGGCTGAGAGCGTGCTGTCGTCCGTGCTGCAGCCATCGCCCATGAAGAGGTTGATCCCGTCGTTGATGTTGCTGTCGAACCCGTCGGAGCACTGTGCCCACACTGCGGTCGGGAAGAACGCGCGGTTGTCGACCACGATCTGGCTGCCGTTCGTCGAGGCGACGCTGCGGGCCGGCATTCCCTGAGTCGTGATCGTCACCGTCGTCGTCTGAGCGCGGTTCCACTCGTCGATCGCATGGAGATAGACCTGGTACGTCGTGCCGAACTCGAGCCCCGTCAGGACGCTCTCGTGCTGGACGAGGCTGTCACCGCTCGGCTGTCCCCAGATCGTCGGCGCGTCGAGGCCGTAGGCCGCCTGCGTCTGAGCTGGCACGTTCGTCTTCCACGTGATGCGTGCGCTCGAAGAATCGAGGGACGCGACCTGCGCGTCGGAGATCGCAAGCGGCTCGAGCGGTGGGGGCGGCGACTCTGCCACCGAGCGGCTCTGCTGGGGCATGAGCACTGCAGCCCCCGGCGCGCGCTTGGCGGCGGGCTTGCTCGCGGCGAGGCGGACCTGCACGTCGGGCGTCTGTTTCGTCGGGACGCGTGTGAAGGGACGGACGCGCGGCGACACGTTGGCGATGGGCGTTGCGGCGACCGGGCGATTCAGCCCCGGCACTCGCACGAGCTTGGGCGCAGGGAAGTCGGCGGGCTGAGGGCCAGAAGCGAATGCAGCTGCCGGCACAGGGTGGGTCCGCTGGATCACCAGAGCGATCCAGATCCCGCCGAGCGCTGTCAGCGCGAGGATGAGTGTGCGCAGCCGCAATTCTCCACTGGATGGCATTACCAGGACGATTTCGGCCTGGGAAGCCCCCGTCTTTAATTAGGCGCATACGCGGCACAAAGCATCCCGAAATAGGTTGATGCTTCGTAAGAGAGAAAGTCTCCGCGCCAGCCGGTGCCGAGCGCCCCGTGGAGCATCGCGAGCTGCCACCAGCTGTCGGCCTTGGCGGCCTCCACGAAGGCGGGGTCGAGCTCCAGGAGCCCGTTCAGGCGGTGCTCCTGGACGAGGCGGACCATCTGCTCGTCATAGGCTGCGGCAGCCGGATCGAAGCCGTAGGGCCCCTCCGGGTCGTGGGCGTGCCCGTGATCGGCGCTGGCGATCAGGGCGACGCGCTTACCGGATCCTGCGGCGGCCCGCGCGAGCGCCCGTCCGGCGCGGACGTGCTCCTCGATCGGACGGTCGCGTGCCGGGCTGACCACGACCGTGGGCACCTGTGGATCCGAGCGGCCGCCCATGAACCAGAGGGGGATGAGGACGCCCCAGTCCATCGGCGCGGTCGCCGCTCCCGGGTCGTTTGCCCCGAAGCTCGCTCCAACGACGGGAAGACCGTCGTCGTTCAGGGCCGCGATCGCCCGCGTCGCAAGCTCCACGTCCACCCGGCAGGACAGCGTCACTTCGGGCGCGTCGAACTCCGTCAGCGATCCAGACAGGATGCCTGCGAGGACGACGGCGAAGTGGCCCTGGACGTGCACGTTGTGCGGCGAGAGCACGATGGTCGCCTCCGGCGCCGCCGCGTCGAAGCGCCGCCCGAGCTCGGCGAGCGCTTCGTGGGTCTTCTCCGCACCCGGAACCGGCGCCTCGGGCAGCGTGCCGTGCGGCGCGATCGCCGCGAAGACGAGACTCACTCGAACGAGTTGATGCGTTCGACCAGCAGCTCGAGGAAGCCGTCGGAGTCGACCTCGACCCCGACATGCGCATTGGGCTCACGGTCCGTTCTCTGCCAGAGGTCCACCACCGTCCGGCCGCGGCAGAGCTCGGACTCGGTGTCGATCTCCACGTTGCGCTCGAGCGTGTCGACGAGATCGGGATTGAGGACGTGCGCTACGGCGAGCGCATCGTGGATCGGCGAGCCGTCGAAGTTGTAGACGGTGCGGTGGAAGGTGTCGTAGAAGCGCAGCAATTCGGTGACCATCTCCCCCACTCGTCCGGTGAGCCGACCGATGTGCGCCTGCGTGAAGAGTGCTTTGTGCGTGACGTCGAGGCCGATCATCGTCACGTCGATGTCGCTCGCGAAGACGCGCGCCGCAGCCTCGGGATCGCACCAGATGTTGAACTCGGCGGCCGGCGTCACGTTTCCTTCGGCGATCGCGCCGCCCATCAGGACTATCCGCTCGGGGCGTGCATCGGGATGCAGCGCGAGCAAGAGCGCGACGTTCGTCAGCGGTCCGGTCGGGATTAGCGTCAACGGACGCTCGGAGGCACGGATCTTCTCCGCGAGGAAGTCGACGGCGTGCTGTGCGACCGGCTGCTTCTGGGGCGGCGGGAGATCGGGGCCGTCGAGACCCGTCTCGCCGTGGACGTACGCCGCGACGAACTGTTCACGCACGAGCGGCCGGTCCGCGCCGGCGGCGACGGGGACGTCGGGGTGGCCGGCGAACTCGAGCACCCGGATCGCGTTCGCCGTCGTCTTGTCGAGCGTCTGGTTTCCCGCAACCGAGGTGACGCCCAGGAGCTCCACCTCGGGCGAGGCCAGCGCGAGCAGCAGCGCGATCGCGTCGTCGTGCCCGGGATCGCAGTCGATGAGGATCGGCGTCGGGCTCACGCGCGGAGTATCGCGTCTACCTCGTCTGCGGTCGGCAGTGACGGTTGCGCGCCAAAAGATGAAGCTGCAAGGGCGCCTGCCGCGCACGCGCGGCGCAGCGCTTCCTCGGGCTGGCGGCCTTCGAGGAGCGAGACGACGAGGCAGGCCGTGAAGGCGTCACCCGCGGCAGTCCCATCCACGGCCTGCACGAGCGGGGGCCGGGCGCGCGCGATCTCCGTTCCGTGCTCGAGCAGAACGGCGCCCTCCTCACCCATCGTCACGGCCAGCAGCGGCTGCCGGCCGACAACCTCGGCCTCGTAACGGTTCACGACGACGAGCTCGGCTTCCACGACCAACGGCCTCGCCGGCGCGGCGTTCACGCACAACCACTTTGCCTGCGCCCGGGCCTCCTTGACAGCGTCGTCCGGGATCTCGAGTTGGCAGAGGACGTTTCCGTCCACTGCGAAGCCGCCGACATGAGCATTGGCGCCGGGAACGACGACGATGACGTTCTCACCGTCCTCGGCGACGAGGATGATCGCGACGCCCGTGGGCGCGTCGACCTCGCGCGCGTCGAGCTGGACTCCTGCGGCACGGAGCCAGGCGAGCGCCTCCTCGGCGATCGGATCCCTACCGACGGCCCCGACCAGCCGCACCTTCGCACCGAGCCGCGCGGCAGCGACCGCCTGGTTCGCGCCCTTTCCGCCCGGTACCCGTTCCAGGGTGCCGCCGCTCAGCGTCTCGCCGGGCCGGGGTAGGCGTTCGACTCTCGTGACAAGGTCGAGGTTGATCGACCCGACAACGGTGAGGCTCGTGTCAGGCAGCAAGTGCGCGCAGGTCGGCCTCCGCGCGCTCGAGGTTCTCGCGCAGATCGAAGAGGCCGGCCCAGAGCGAGGAGCGGTCCGGCACCGAGTCGATGCGGGCCATGTCGGCGAGGCCTTGCAACGCCCGCACGAGGACGGCGAGCTCGAGGTACGCCTGCGCGACGCGCGTCGGGTTCGCGCCGACGCCGGCGCGCTTCAAGACGGGCTCCCATTCGAGCAGCTCGCCTGCGCCCGGCCCGCCGTACCACGATCGGCCTTCGGCGCGGTCTGATTCGAGCTCGAGCAAGTAGCGGTCGAGCGGATGGTCAAGCCCTGCGAGCGCGGTCTCCGCGCGATCCGCCGCGTGCCTGAGCGCTGCGTCACGCGCACCCGCCGTCGAGGGATAGGCATCGCCGCGCGCCCAGCGCTCGAGCAGGCGGCAGAAGGCGAGCGCTGCCGCCTCGCAGGCGCCGAGCTGGCCCACGAGGCGTCGGGCTGTCGTCCACTCCGCCGCGTGGTCCTCCAGCACGTCGGCCCAGCCGGGCTCTCTGGCTCTGATCGTGGACATTCAGACCTCTACCACTACCGGAAGGATCATCGGCCTGCGGTGGGTTCTGTCATAGACGAGTTGTCCGAGCTCATCATGCAAATGCTCCTGTAGAAGCTTGATCTCGACGATGTCGTTGCGCAAGAGGTCCCGCAGAACGCGGTCCGCCTCCTCGCGCAGCTCCTCGAGCAACTCGCCCGAGCCGTCCCCGAAGCCCCGCGCGATCAGCTCGGTGGGGCCCGCGGCGCCGTCCTCCGAGCCCGCCACCGTCGCCACGACGATCAGGACGCCGTCCTCGGAGAGGCGACGGCGGTCCCGCAGCGCGACGTCGTGCACGTCCCCCACAC
>CATPAS010000248.1 GCA_955652075.1 uncultured Gaiellaceae bacterium
CTACTCCGGCGCGCCCTCATGGTAAGCGAAGGCGGTCTAGGCTGTTTTGGACACGGCCCAGCCGATGCCGCAGGCACCTTGGAGAGGTGGAGCATCCCAAGGACATCGGTGACCGGACAACCCTTGCCGTAATGCTCGCCCTCCGCGAGCTTGGGTTTGCCGTGCTGGTTCCTTTCGGCGAAAACACGCGCTACGACCTGGTCATAGACGACGGCGCGAAGATGGCGAGGGTCCAATGCAAGACCGGCAGGCTGCGGAAAGGCGCGGTCCTTTGGAGCATGTGCAGCAACTATGGGCACCAAAAAAACCCCCGAGTAGTCCATCGCGATTACCAGGGAGAGGTTGATTACTTCGGGTGTTCTGCCCAGAGACTCAGGGCGTATACCTAATCCCCATCGCCGACGTACCCATGCTTCGGCAAGGATCTCTGCGCGTCATGCCTCCAAAAAACAATCAGCAGAAGCTCATTCGTGGCGCACGCCAGTATGAGATCGGACGCGTGGGGATCCACGCGTCCGACTCATTTCGCGAATTAGGCCGCGTCGACGAGCGCGTCGGGTGAGATCGCGACGACGCCGGCCAGCTCGTCCTGGAGCTTGGCCAGCGCATCGCGCTCCACCTGGCGGACCCGCTCGCGGCTCATGCTCAGCTCGCGGCCGATCTGCTCCAGCGAAGTCGACTCGCCGTCGAATCCGAACCGCAGCTCGAGCACACGGCGCTCGCGCTCCGGCAGACGCCCGAGGGCGTTCCGCACGAACTGGCGACGGAGGGCCTCTCCGGCCTCCTCAGACGGATCCTCGGCATTCTGATCGGCGAACAGGTCGCCGAACTCGCCGTCACCGTCCGAGCCGATCGTCTGGTTCAGCGACACGGATGCCTCGACTGCGCTGAGGGCTTCCTCGACGTACACGAGGTCGAGCCCAGTCGCCTGGGCGAGCTCCTCATGAGTCGGCTCTTCGCCCGTCGCGGCCTGCAGCCGCGACCGTGCACGCGCAAGCTTCACGCGCCGCTCGTGGACGTGGGTCGGAATCCGGATCGTCGCGGACTGGTTGGACACCGCCCGCTGGCAGGCCTGGCGGATCCACCAGGTGGCATAGGTCGAGAACTTGTAACCGCGTCGCCAGTCGAACTTCTCGACGGCTCGGTTCAGCCCGATCACGCCTTCCTGGATCAGGTCGCCCAGCTGCATGCCGCGACCCTGGTACCGCTTCGCAATCGAGACCACGAGCCTGAGGTTCGAGTTGATCATCAGCTCCTTGGCCGTGCGGTCACCGCGCTCGATGCGCTTGGCGAGCGCCACCTCCTCGGCGGCGGTGAGCAGCTGATAGCGGCCGGCGGCGTTCATGAACAGCGTCAGGCTGTCCGTCGTCCCGGAGACTTCGGCAGCAGCCCGAACGCGGGGTGCCGGAGGTGCGTCGTCCTCGAGTGGGACGATCTCGATGCCCTTCTCCTCGAGGTCGCCGCGAAGCTCAACGAGGTCATCTTCCTCGAGCTCGTTCGCCACGGCGAACGCCTCCAGGATCGCCTCGTCGACGGAGCCGAGCTCCTCGGCCTCGTGGAGAAACGACTGCAGGTCAAGTTCAGCAAGGTTCGTCAGCGTGGTTCCTTCCTTTCGTTTCGGTCTGGAGCCCGTTCGCGGCGGTCCAATCCGGACCGCGCCTGGGGCCCCGCACCATCTAAAACGCGGTAGAGGCGGCCAGAATTCCCGGTTTAAAGCAGGACTTGCCGGGATTTCTGGTGGGTAAGGATCTTTCTCTTTACCCGCTGGAGCGCGTTATCGATGGTTTTCGTGTCGCATTCTAGATCCTCGGCCATCTGCTCGTAGGATTCACCCTCCAGGTAGAGCCGGAGGGCGTCCGCCTCGAGCTGGGAGAGGCCGCTCCCCAGGGTGAAAACGAGGCTCTGGAGCTCCTCGGTCGAGATCACGCAGACCGCGGGATCGTCCACGCCGGGCCCCGGGAGGGCATCCCCGAGGGTGCACTCGCTGTCCGACTCCTGGCCGGCCGGGGTGTGGCTGAACGAGACGTAGGTGTTGAGCGGGGCGTGCTTGAAGCGGGTCGCGGTCTTGATCGCCGTGATGATCTGGCGGGTGACGCACAGCTCGGCGAAGCTCCGGAAGGAGGTCTCCTTGTCGGCGCGGAAGTCCCGCACAGCCTTGTACAGCCCGATCAGGCCTTCCTGGACGAGATCCTCCGAGTCCCCGCCGGCGAGGAAGTAGGAGCTCGCCTTGAGCCGGACGAAGCCGTTGTAGCGCCGGATCAGGACGTCGAGCGCCCCGCCGTCGCCGTTCCGCGCGCGCATCACCAGTTGGAGATCTTCGAGCTCCCTCTGGGCCTTCTGCGCAGCGGTTGCGGGACGTGCGGCCATCTGGCCTCCCCGGGGTCAGGGGCAAGACTTGAAGTCTCACCCTAAGGTTGAGGGAGAAGATAGCAAGGACCGCTCGTCTTTACAAGACGCTTGCAGTGGACCCAGGATGTTACGAACGTATGTTCGTCAGGCCAGAACGAGTGCCCGCGACTGGGTCTCGGAGAGCAGCGCCTCGATCGTCTCTGCCAGCTGCTCCTGGAGCGACTCGTCCTCGAGCCGGCCCTCCTCGTCGAATCGGGTCGGCGCGTGCCCGACTGCGACTTCGCCGTCCACCACCCGCGCACCGATGGCAGCCAGCACCTTCCGCAGCTCGGCCTGGGCCCACACTGCTCCGAAGGCTCCCGTGCTCGCACCGACGACCGCGACCGGCTTGTTCCGGAGCGGGTTCGTCGCGATAGGCCGGGAGACCCAGTCGAGCGCGTTCTTGAGCGAGCCGGGGATCGACGAGTTGTATTCGGGCGTCGCGAACAGGACCGCGTCCGCCTCACCGATTGCACTGCGTAGAGCCGCGACCGCCATCGGCGCCGGCTGGACATCGTCCTCCTCGTCGTAAGGCGGGACTTCCTTCACGCCCTGGTAGACGACGAAGTCGACCTCCGGAGGGAGAAGCTCCTCCGCGACGCGGAGGAGCTTCGTGTTGTAAGAGTCCGGGCGCAGGCTGCCCGAAATCCCGAGGACCTTCATCGGGCTTACGCCTCCCTCACGAAATAGAGCTCGGCCGCGAGCTTGACCTCGTCGGCCAGTGCCGGCTTCCCGTCGGGGAGCGGCACGTTCCAGTTGACGCCGAACTCCTGGCGGTCGACCGTCGTGTCGAGCTCGAGCGAGATGCGCTCGCGCCCATACGGGTCGGTGATCGGCTCGCCGAGGGTTCCCGTCAACTCGACCGGCTTCTCGACGCCCTTGATCGTGATCCCGCCGCGGACCGTAATCTGATCGCCCGCGCGCTCGATCTCGCTGGACTCGAAGCTCAGCTCCGGGTAGCGCTCCGCGTCGAAGAAATCAGGCGACTGAATGTGGGCAACGAGGTTCTCGTCCTTGAGATCCGCGCTCGCGACCTTGGCCGAGCCCGTCAGCACGGGGGCGTCGCCCTCGGCGTCGAGCTTCGCGGCTACCTCGCGGAACTGGCCGCGGAAGGCGCCGCCCATGTAGTCGACCTCGAACCCGATGGTCGAGTGGACGGGGTCGAGCTGCCAGGTGCCGACCGGCAATGCCTGGCGGGTGTCTGTCGTAGTGCTCATTTACACTCCTCCTTGAGTACGCTATAGTTGATTACGCAACCAATGGTAGCGAGGAAACCTTGTCTAGTCAAGTATTGACCCAACAACAAGATTTGGCCCTGGATTCCTGGGTGCGGCTCCTTCGGGGGCACGCCTCGGTAACCCGCGCCATCAGCGCCCAGCTCGTGGCCGAGCACGGCCTGACGATCAATGACTACGAGGCGCTGCTCCACCTGGCGAAGGCCGAGGACGGCCGGATGAGGCGCGTCGACCTGGCCGAGCGGCTGATCCTGACCGCCTCCGGCGTGACCCGGCTCCTCGACGGCCTAGAGGCCGGCGGCCTCGTGGAGCGGGCCTCTTGCGCCAGCGACCGACGGGTCACCTATGCGGTCCTCACCGAGACCGGGCGCACGAAGCTGCGAGAGTCCTCGAAGTCCCACATCGCGGACGTGCGGACATTCTTCGAAGAGCGGTACAGCAGCGACGAGCTCCAACAGCTTGCCGACCTGCTCGGGCGGCTGCCCGGCGCCGGCTCGGCTGTCGAAGGAGACTGCTCGGCCTAGCCGCCGCGCCGCATTCGCTCGAGCTTCGCCCGCGTCTCCTCGTCGAGCGTGTCGCGGAGGTGATGCGGACGATCTTCGCGGTGCGTGACGGCCTCCATCTCGCCGAGGAACGTCGCCGACGAGCGCTTCTGCACCTCCTGGCCGGACGTACCTCGCACGGCGCTGTCGGAAGAGACGAGGCAGACGACCTCCGTGCCTCGGTTCTCGGCCGCCAGGCGCTCGAGCGTCGTATCCGCATCCTTCGCGTAGCGCACCTCCAGTGGGCCGTAGGACTCATCCACGCCGGACCCGTCGAAGACGAGATACCCACGCGCGCCCTTCAGCGCGACGAAGCTGGCGAGCTCGTCTCGTAGCTCGCGCAGGTCCTTGTAGCTCCCTGCGTGCAAGAGGTTGTGGCCGTCGAAGAGATAGAGCGTGGGATCAGGCACGCTGACGCCTCGCCTCGTAGAGCATCAGAGCCGCCGCGACGCTGACGTTCAAGGATTCGACGTGGCCGTCGAGTGGGATCGAGATCGCGTCGTCGCAGGTCTTGCGTACGAGCGGGCGCAGGCCCTTGCCTTCGGCGCCGAAGACGAGCGCCAGCCCGCCCGTTAGGTCGGCGTCCCACATCGTCGTCGTCGCGTCGCCGGCGGCGGCGTAGATCCAGAAGTCGCCCCGCTTCACCTCGCTGAGGTAGCGCGCCAGATTGGGGACGACTGCGACCGGCAGATGCTCGACCGCGCCCGCCGACGCGCGCGCGACCGCAGGCGTCACGGTGGCCGACCCGTGCGCCGGGACGATCACTCCCGTTGCGCCCGCTCCTTCGGCGCTGCGGATGACGGCGCCGAGGTTGCGCGGGTCCGTCACCTGGTCGAGACACGCAAGCAGCGGAACCTCGGCGGCGGCGAGCTCCCACCCGTCCGCGTACTTGTACGGCTCGCACCACGCGAGCACGCCCTGGTGATCGCGCGTGCCGGCCGCTTCGCTGAGCTCGCGCTCCGGCTTCAGTTGCATGCGCGGGCGCTCGAGGTCCTGCAGCCAGGGCTCCGTCTTGACGGCGCGCTCCGTTGCCCAGAGCTCGAGCACTTCGCGGGGCCCGCGCAGCGCCTCACGCACCGGGCGGCGGCCGTAGACCTGCTCGCGCGTCATCGCGGAACGAGCTGGAACCCGTCCGCCGCGTCGCGCGCTTCCCAACCGGCGGCCTCGATCTCGGCGCGCAGCCGGTCGGCCTCGTCGAAGTCGCGTGCGGCGCGTGCCTCCTGTCGTTGCTTCGCGAGCTCCACGACCTCGGGCGGAGCTTCCCGCTCCTCTGCGAGCGATGCCAGCCCGAAGATGTCCAGCGCTCGTCGCAGGAGCTCGTGGTCGCGCCAGCCGTGCATCACCGCGAGCGCGTCCGGCGTGTTGAAGTCGTCCTCGAGCGCAGCCTCGAACCGCTCCCACTCGCCGGCGGGCGCAGGCTCGGACGGCCCGCGGAAGACGTCGCGGAATCGCTCGACGCGGGCGGCGGCGGCTGCAAGCGTCTCGTCCGAGAAGTCGATCGGCTTCGACCAGTGCCCGGCGAGGAAGAAGACGAGGATCGTCTCGCGGCCCCACTGCTC
>CATPAS010000249.1 GCA_955652075.1 uncultured Gaiellaceae bacterium
CGCTGATAGCGACCACGAACATCGGACCGGAAGACGCCGGCCTCGCGTCGGGCTTGCTGAACACCACGCAGCAGGTCGGTGGCGCCCTGGGCCTGGCGATCCTGTCGACGCTCGCGACCAGCCGGACGAATCACGTCGTCAACGGCCTTGGCAGCGTTGCGTCGGTTGCCGAGAAGACGGCGGCGCAGGTCGACGGCTATCGGCTCGCCTTCACAGCGGGTGCTTTCCTGATGCTCGCCGCCGGGATCGTCGTGCTCGGCCTGCTCCGCCGCGCCGACGTGGCGACGATCGACGCCGAGGAAGCGGTTACCGCGCCGGTCTAGAAAGGAACGCGAGCGGGCAGCAGGTACGCAGCCAGGGCGAGTGCGAGCACCTGTGCCGCTGCGTCCTCCTCAACGGCTGCCAGCACGACGGGCCAGGTCGCGTACCAGGGCAGGAGCCACGGGGTCGTCAGCAGGAGTAGGCACGCACCGAGCGCGAGCCGCGGCCGGCCCTGTCGCGCCTGTCGCAGGAGCCAGACGGCGCCCACCAGAAGGGAGGCGGCGGCGAGCAGATGCGCTATTCGGTCGGGAACGCCGAGCTGCTCGAGCCGAACCGGGATGGCGTAGCGCGCCTCGTCGTGACCGAGCCGGCCGAGCGGCGTCAGCCAGCCGGTGCCGAAGGCGAGCGTTGCGGCGATGGAGCCGGTTATCCCCGCAACAGCGCAGCCGACCCAGAAGCGGCGGCGAGAGCGCACTAGCTGCAGTGGGAGCAGGAAGAGCGCCGGCGCCTTGACGGCCGCTGCGAGGATCCAGAGCCCGCCGGAGGCGACGTCTTTTCGACGTGACGCGAGCGCCAGCGCGCCGAGCATCAGCACGAGCATCAAGCCGTCGTTGTGTCCGCCACCCGCAGAGCTCGCTGCGAGCAACGGGTTCCAACCGACGAATGCCGCGGCAAAGGCCTTCCGCCGCGCGACGTAGGCCGCGAGGAGTGTCGCGGCGATCGCTGCGACTGCGCCGGCGGTTCGGAAGACGAGCGCGACCGTCTCCGCCGAGCTTGGCGCCGCCCGGTCAACTCCGATCGAGAACGCAGTGAACGCGGGACCGTAGACGGAGGTCGTATCGCGCCAGCCGGGCGCCACGGCCCGTGTTGCCGGATCCGACGGGAAGCGGGAGGGAGGCACCCTGTACGGATTGCTGTCGTGCCGCGATGCAATGCGCCCGTACGCCCAGTAGCTGTAGACGTCGTGTGAGAGCAGCAGCGGGCCTGCCAGCGGGATCAACTGGATCGCCGCCGCGATGACGCAGACCGCCGCGAGATGCACTCGATCGCGTCGCAAGGCGACGAGGCCGCCGGCGAAGAACGCGAAGCTGACCGCCAGCGCAACGAAAAAGACGATGCTCGCCGCGTCGCCGTGCTCGATCCCGCCGACGGGTATCGGCGATCCGCTCGCGGACGCAGCGCCGATGGCCGTGGCCAGCGCGACGGCGGTAGCGACGCCGAACGCCCAAGGCCGCGGGTTCATCCAGTGACGGGCGGCTCCGCGTACGTCAATGCGGCCGGAAGCTGGTTGCGGCCGAATCCCGGGACACCCGGCGGTTGGGCCCAGACGCGGTCGGCGATGCCGAGCGCACGCAGTTCCCGGTCGAACTCGAACGTCCAGCTACGCCTGACCGAACCGTGGCTACCTCCCGTCGAGAGGAAGAAGCGCAACTTGCCCAGCCGAATCGCAGCAGCCTTCTTGCGGGCGAGCAATACGGGATCGTGGGCCGCGAGCGTCGTGGGTGACGCGGTCGCAAGCGGACCGTCGCGGAACGGATGGAAGTAACCCTCCCAGGACTCGGCCACGCCGAACACTCCGATGTGTCGCAGCGCGATGTCGACGGCGCCGTACGCTCCTGCCGACACCCCGGCAATTGCGCGGTCAGGTGCCTTGCTGATGGTCGGAAGGTGGGCGTCGGCCCAGGGGACGACCGCCCGTACCACGAAGTCTTCCCAGACGCCGGCCCACTCACTTGCCGCTCGCTGGCGCCTCGTACCGCTCGGCAGCCCACCGGGCGGCATCACCGCGATGAACGGACGGGCGGCCCCTGCTCGGATCAGCGAGTCGGCGGCATCGGCGAATCGGAGGCTGACGACGAAGCCCGAGGGCCCGCCCCAGAACCCGTGCAGGAGGTAAAGGACGGGGTAACGCTTCGTTGGCGAGTAGTCGGGTGGCAAGTACACGTCCGTCTCGCGGATATCGGCCGGGACGAAGGGATTCGGGATCCGCCCGCTCCAGACAGTTCCGCCTGAGGAGCCGTGATCGATGACCCGGAACCCGGCCAGAGGCGGATCGGTGGAGGCTCGTGCCGCCCCCGCACAGACAAGCAATGCGACTGCGGCGAGCGCGCCGCCGACGATCTGCGGCCCTCGACGGCCTGGTTCGGGGATGTGGAGAGCGTCGTCGGCGCCCGGCCGTGTCAGCAGCGCAGCGCCGACAACGACCGCGACGAAGGCGGCGACACGAGCGACTCCGAGCGCGCCTCCCGGCAGGGGCTCTCCGAAGA
>CATPAS010000250.1 GCA_955652075.1 uncultured Gaiellaceae bacterium
CCTACGAGACCGTCGAAACGGACTCGGGCGCTCTACCGCTACTGGCGCCGATGAGCGAGATCGCAGGCCGACTCGCCGCGCAGGCAGGCGCGTACTTCCTGGAGAAGCCGCTGGGCGGGCGCGGGCTGCTCTTGGGAGGCGTGCCCGGAGTTGCACCGGGCCGCGTCGTCGTCATCGGCGGCGGGATCGTCGGCTACAACGCCGCGCTGATCGCGATCGGGCTCGGCGCGAACGTCTCGATCCTCGAACGCTCGATCGACCGGATGCGTCACCTCGAGGAAATCCTCTCCGGCCGTGTCGACCTCTTGATGTCCTCAGGCCTACAGATCGAGGAGTCCGTGCGCGAGGCGGACGTGGTCATCGGCGCAGTGCTGATTCCCGGTGCGCTCGCGCCGCGGTTGATCACCAGGGAGATGGTCGCCGGGATGAAGGACGGCTCGGTGCTCGCCGATGTCGCGATCGACCAGGGCGGATGTGCGGAGACGTCGCGGCCCACGACGCACAGCGAACCGGTCTATACCGTCGAGGGAGTCACGCATTACTGCGTTGCGAACATGCCCGGCGCAGTGCCGATCACATCCACCAAGGCGCTGACGAACGCGACGCTCCCGTATGTCGAGGCGATCGCCGACTACGGCCTGGCGGAAGCCGTGGCCCGCGACCCTGCCCTGGCGCGCGGTGTGAACGTCGTGGAGGGGAAGGTCACCTACGAGGCGGTCGCCGACGCGCACGGACTGGACTACCAGCCGCTCGAGGACGTCCTGCCACTGTCTGCAGTCTAGCTCGGCTTCTTCGCGGGCGAGAAGCGCACTACGATCCAAGTGATTCCCGCTGCAAGCGCGATGACGGCAGCGCAGAAGAGCAGCATGCCGAGGAGTCCGAGGGCGTCCATGATTGCCGACCTAGAATAGCCGCATGCCGAGGGCGTGTGTCATCGTGCTCGATGCCGTGGGTGCCGGCGAGCTTCCTGATGCCGCCGAGTACGGCGACGAGGGCTCGGACACGCTTGGCAACGTCGCGCGCGTCGTCCGCGGCCTGGACCTCCCGAACCTGGAGGCACTCGGCCTCGGGAACGTCGAGCCGTTGGAAGGCTGCCCGCCGCAGGCGGGCGCTCCGGCGGTGGCCGGGCGCCTGATCGAACGCTCCAAAGGCAAGGACACGACCACCGGACACTGGGAGCTGATGGGAATCCTCACGCCCCAGCCGATGCCGACGTATCCGCATGGCTTCCCTCACGACGTGATCGATCCGTTCATGCACAAGACCGGGCGTGGGGTGCTCGGAAACAAGCCCGCGTCGGGGACAGAGATCATTCAGGAGCTCGGCGAAGAGCATCAACGGACCGGCAAGTGGATCGTCTACACGTCGGCCGACTCGGTCTTCCAGATCGCGGCGCACGAAGAGACGATTCCACTGGAGGAGCTGTACAACGCTTCTCGCAGCGCGCGTGAGATCCTGGCCGGGAAGCACGCTGTGGGCCGTGTGATCGCAAGGCCGTTCGTCGGCGAGCCCGGCAACTACGAGCGCACGGCCAACCGTCACGACTTCTCACTCGAACCCAAGCGCCCCAACTACCTCACGCTCGTGCGTGAAAATGGAATGAAGGTGCACGGTGTCGGCAAGATCGGCGACATCTTCGCGGGACAGGACATCGACGAATCGCATCCGACCAAGTCGAACGTCGACGGCATCACACAGACCGAGAAGCTTCTGCGCGAGCTCGACGACGGGCTGATCTTCACGAACCTCGTCGAGACGGACATGCTCTGGGGACATCGCAACGATCCCGAGAACTTCCACCGCTGCCTGCAGGACTTCGACCGCCGGCTGCCCGATCTGCTCGACGCGCTGCGCCCACACGACCTGCTGATCCTGACCTCGGACCACGGATGCGACCCGACCACGCCGTCGACCGACCACTCGCGCGAGCACGCGATGCTGCTTGCCTACGTCGAGGGCAAGAACGCTGCAGGCCGCATCCACCAGGGGGAGTTCGCAGACGTCGGGGCGACCGTGAACGCCTGGCTCGGAGGGAAGTCCCCTTCCCGCGGCATCCCCGGCCAGCCGATCGTCGAGCACTGATCGCTCCCGCGTGATCCATGCCGCCGAGCTGATCCGCCGCAAGCGCGACGGCGAGCAACTGTCGAGCGACGAGCTGTCGGAGCTCGTGCTCGCGTATGCGCGCGGCGAGGTTCCGGACTACCAGATGGCCGCGTTCTGCATGGCCGTGTATTTCCGCGGTCTGAACGGGGAGGAGACCTTCGCGCTGACGGACGCGATGATCCGCAGCGGCGAGACGATCGAGCTCGGGCCTGCGCTCGGCCGCAAGGTAGTGGACAAACACTCGACCGGCGGGGTAGGGGACAAGACGTCGCTCGCGGTCGGCCCGATCGTGGCCGCCTGCGGGGTGCCGTTCGGCAAGATGAGCGGCCGCGGGCTCGGCCACACGGGCGGTACGCTCGACAAGCTCGAATCCATTCCGGGTTTTCGCGTCGAGTTGACTACGGACGAGTTCCTGCAGCAAGTGCGAGAAGTCGGTCTCGCAATCATCGGCCAGAGCGCGAACCTCGTTCCTGCAGACAAGCTGCTCTATGGGCTGCGGGACGTGACCGCGACGGTCGACAACGTCTCGCTGATCGCGGCCAGCATCATGTCGAAGAAGATCGCGGCCGGAGCGGACGCGATCGTGCTCGACGTCAAGGTCGGCGACGGTGCGTTCATGAAGACGATCGAGGACGCACGCGAGCTGGCCCAGATGATGCTCGAGCTCGGCCGCCACGCGGGCCGCGAGGTGGTATGCGTGCTCACGGACATGGACCAGCCCCTCGGCCACGCGGTCGGCAACGCACTCGAGATCCGCGAGACGATCGCGACGCTGCAGGGGAACGGACCGCCCGACTTCACGGAGCTCGTGCTCGCCGCGAGCGCCCACCTCCTCGTGCTCTCCGACCTCGGAATCGACGAGGAAGAGGGACGAGCGCGCGCGGCGGCGGCGGTCCAGGACGGGACCGCACTCGCGATGTACGAACGCTGGATCGCCGCCCAGGGCGGAGACCCGCGCGAAGCCGCGCTTCCAACTGCACCCGTCGTCCGCGAGGTCCTCGCGCCCGCGGGAGGGTACGTGCGCTCGATCGGCGCGACCGCCATCGGCATGGCCGCTCTCCGTCTCGGTGCGGGCCGCCAGATGAAGGACGACGTCATCGACCACGCAGTCGGCATCCGCTGTCTCGAGAAGCGCGGCGACTCGGTGGCGGCAGGGGAGGTTCTCGCCGAGGTGCATGCCCG
>CATPAS010000251.1 GCA_955652075.1 uncultured Gaiellaceae bacterium
GAGCACAAGTTCTACTTCGACGAGCTGTACGACGCGCTCTTCTACCGCCCTACGGTTTGGGCCGCAAAGGGCTTCTACCGCTGGATCGAAGACCCGCTGGTCGACGAGTCCTCGACCTCGCTCGGACAGGACACGCGTGACCTCGGCCGCCTCGTCGCGCGGGCCCAGACCGGGCTCCTGCGCACCTACGCCCTCGCGATCGCCTCGAGCGTCGCGGTCCTCGCCGTCGTCTTCGTGGCCGTTCGATGACGACCCTTCTGATCGTCCTACCGCTCGCGGCTGCGCTCGTCATCTGGGTGCTGCCACTCAACGACGTCTCGGCCGGCGCGCTGGCGCTTCTCGCCGCACTTGCGGAGGTCGGCGTCTGGATCCAGCTCGTGGCGCGCTACAACTTCGGCAGGGGCGGGCTCCAGTTCGCGCAGCAACGGAACTGGTTCAGCGACCTGCACGTCTCGTACCACGTCGGCGTGTACGGATTCTCCGTGTGGCTGATCGGGCTGACGGTCGTCGCGATGGCCGCCGCGATCGCATACGGATTCTGGGCGGGCCGCGACCGGCTGCGCGCTTATCTGGGGCTGATGCTGTTCCTGACGGGGGCCGTCGTCGGCGTCTTCACCGCGCAGGACCTGCTCCTTTTCTATGCGTTCTTCGAAGCGATGATGATCCCGCTCTACGTGCTTGTCGGTGTCTGGGGCGGGCCGGGCCGGATGGGGGCGACCCTGAAGTTCGTGCTCTTCACCATGGCCGGGTCGTTGCTGATGCTCGCCTCGATCGTCGTCTACGGCCTGTCCCAGAACACGTTCGATCTCGTGCAGATCGGCCAGAGCTCGAGCGACTGGATCTTCCTCGGCTTCGTCGCCGCATTCGCGATCAAGGCGCCGCTCTTTCCTTTGCACGGATGGCTGCCGGACGCCTATCGCGAGTCCTCGCCCGAGGTGGCCGCGATCCTCTCCGGCGTCGTCTCGAAGGCCGCTGCGTACGGCTTTCTCCGGATTGCGGTCACGAAGTTCCCCGACCCTGCGCAGCACTATCGCGCGCCGATCCTCGCGCTCGCGGCCATCGGATTGATCTACGGCTCCCTGCTCGCCTTCCGCGCACCGGACATCCGCGGCGTGATCGCGTACTCGTCGCTCGCGCAGATGGGCCTGATCACGATGGGCGTCTTCTCGGTCAACGATCTCGGGCTGGACGGCTCTGTGCTCCAGATGGTCAACCACGGCCTCGTTTCGACCACGCTGTTCCTGCTGGCGGGAATGGTGGAACGCCGAACGCTCACCGGAGAGCTCTCACGGCTCGGCGGGATGGCGCGCGGTCGTCCTGCTCTTGCCACCGTGCTACTCACGTCCGGCGTGATTGCACTCGCCGTCCCGCTCTCCTCGGCGTTCGCAGGTGAATTCCTGATCCTCGCAGGAGTGTTCCGCCACGGCTGGGGTTGGTCGGTGGTCGGCGCGGTGGCGATCGTGCTCGCGGCGGCGTACGTGCTGCGCCTGGTCTCGGCGGTCCTCCATCGCGACGTGGGGCCCGCGGTCTCCGACGCGGCGCTCGACCTTCGCCCGGCCGAGCTCGGCGTCGTCGTTCCGCTGCTCGCCTGCCTGCTCGCGCTGTCCGCATGGCCGGCGGCGGTCACGCAGCACTCGTTCCGGGGCGATCACGCACAGGCCGACGTCGCCCAGGGATTCAAGTGATCCCGCGGCCGCACATCGACTGGTTCGCGCTCGCGCCGGTCAACTCGCTGCTGGCGGCCTCCGCCCTCGCGCTGCTCTGCTCGGTGCTCGTGCCGAGCGCGCGGCGAAAGCCGCTGACCGCCGCCCTCTGCGCCGTCGGGTATGCGACCGCACTCGGCTTCGCGGTTGCGCTCTATGTGAAGTCGGCGCACGGGCACGGCGTCGTCGTGGACGCCTTCCGCCGCGACCGCCTCGCCGAGCTGACGGGCATCATCGTCGCCGGCTCGGGGCTAGTGGCAACCGCCCTTTCATATCGCGAGCGCTGGCGCGAGGATCACATCGGCGAGTACTACGCGCTCCTCGCGGCGGCCGGAGGCGGGATGGTGTTCTTCGTCAGCGCGAACAACCTGATCACCCTTTTCCTGGGGCTGGAGTGGTTCTCGATCTGCCTCTACATCCTCTGCGCCATCGATCGCGACCGGCTCAGCGGCCTCGAGGCTGCGCTGAAGTACCTCGTCATCGGCGGATTCGGCTCGGCGGTGCTGCTGTTCGGAGCCGCGCTCGTCTACGGCGCCTCCGGTGCGCTCGACTTTCCCGGGATCGCAGCCGCCGGCCACGGGCATGACGCACTGCTCGTGTTCGGCCTCGCCATGATCATCGCCGGGCTTGCGTTCAAGGCCTCAGCGGCGCCGTTCCACATGTGGACACCGGATGTGTACGAGGGCGCGCCGACCCCGCTGACCGCGTTCATGTCGGCCGCTACGAAGACTGTCGCCCTCGTCGTCACGCTGCGCATCCTCGTGACCGCCTTCCCGGGCGACGCCTATATCTGGACGCGCGCGCTGGCCGTGATTGCCGTCTGCTCACTCGTGATCGGCAACTTCGCCGCGCTCGTGCAGAAGGGTGTGAAGCGGATGCTCGCCTACTCGTCCATCTCGCACGCCGGCTTCATGCTGATCGCAGTCGCTTCGAACTCGAGCCTCGGTGCGCGGGCGCTCCTCTACTACCTCATTCCCTACGCAGCGATGTCACTCGGCTCATTCGGAGTCGTCGCCGCGCGCGAGCGCGAGCTCGGAGTGCCCGTCACCTTCGCAAACATGGCCGGGTTCGGCTGGGAGCGGCCGCTGCTCGGGATCTCGATGTGGACCTTCATGCTCGGCTTCGCCGGCTTCCCGCTCACCGGTGGCTTCGTCGGCAAGTTCTACGCGTTCGCCGCCGCATATCGACACGGCTGGACGTGGCTCGTCATCGTCGGCGTCCTTGCGACGCTCGTCAGCCTGTACTACTACCTCGGTCTCGTACGCGCGATGTTCATGCGCCGCACAGAGGACCTGCAGCTGGCGCCGATCGGCGGCTCACCGCCGCGCGACGCGCTGCTTCAGACCGCTGTCTTCGCCTGCCTCGTCGTCACGGTCGGCTCGTTCTTCGCCGTCCAGCCGCTGATCGACGTGGGGAAGCACGCCGGTTCTTCGCTGCCCTTCTAGGCTTCTAGGCAGGCTCGGTAGCCGGCCGCGCTTCCTGGAGCGGGTCGCTCGGGCGCGTGCGCAGCGGGCGCGCCGCCCAGGAGGGCAGCCACCAGTTCCAGCGGC
>CATPAS010000252.1 GCA_955652075.1 uncultured Gaiellaceae bacterium
GGCGGAGCGGCCGGACCTCGACCCCGGGCGCATGCATGTCGACGATCACGTACGTGAGGCCGGCGTGGCCCCGGGATTCCGGGTCGCCCCGGCCGACGAGGATGCAGAAGTCCGCCTCGTGGGCGAGTGACGACCACACCTTCTGCCCGTTGACGAGAAAATGTCCGTCGGTCGGCTCGATGCGGGTCCGCACTGCCGCGAGATCGGAGCCGGCGTCCGGTTCCGAGAACCCCTGGCACCAGATTTCCTCCGCCGACAGCATCTTCGAGAGGTAGCGTTTTTTGTGCTCCTCCGTGCCGTGCGCCATGATCGTCGGCCCGGCCATCCCGAGTGCGATCACGTTCATGTGATTCGGGGCCTCCGCACGCGCGAACTCCTCCAGCGCGATCGCCTGGTGGCTGTAGGGCTCGCCTCGCCCACCGTACTCCTCGGGCCAGGTCAAACCCGCATAACCCGCCTCGAACATCTTGCGGCTCCACTCTCGGCTCCCTCGTTCGGCCGGGAGGTTGTCCGCGAGCCACGCCCGAACCTGCGCCCGGAAAGCGGCTTCGTCGGGACTGTCGCGCAGGTTCACAACGCGGAATCTAGAACAGAATCACCGAACGGATGACATCGCCGGCCTTGAGGTCGTCGAATCCCTGCGCCACGCCCGTCTCGA
Source organism: uncultured Gaiellaceae bacterium (assembly GCA_955652075.1). Taxonomy (GTDB): domain Bacteria; phylum Actinomycetota; class Thermoleophilia; order Gaiellales; family Gaiellaceae; genus 3-1-20CM-4-69-9. Next base: position 659 of record CATPAS010000252.1, read on the forward strand.
CGACGTGCAGATCGCTATGACCGACGCCGCGATCCATGCCTGGCTACCGTCGAAATGCATTCGCAGCGCGGACGGTCATATCATCCCGCGTCCGATGGCGCTTCTTGCAGTTGAGGACGTCACTTGTCGGTTCGGTGGGATCGTCGCACTCGCCGATGTCTCGCTTGCGGTGGAGAAGGGACAGATCGTCGGGCTGATCGGGCCGAACGGTGCCGGGAAGACGACGCTCTTCAACCTGATCACGCGGTTGTACCGGCCGAACAACGGCCGCATCCTCTTCGACGGCAAGGATCTGACTCGAACGCCTGCGTACCGGATGGCGCGGCGCGGAATCGCGCGCACGTTCCAGAACGTCGTGCTTTTCCAACACATGACGGTGCTCGAGAACGTACTCGTCGGCGCGCACTCGCGCCTTCGTCCCTTCTCTGAGCGGCGGGGCCGCAATGAGGCGCTGCAAGTGCTCGAATATCTCGAGCTCGGCGAATTCGGCCGGCGGCTTCCGGGCGGCCTTTCCTTCGGCACGCTCAAGCGGGTCGAGCTCGCACGCGCGCTCGCCGCAAGGCCGACCCTGCTCCTGCTTGACGAGCCCGCCGGCGGGCTGAACCACGAAGAGGTCGGCGTGCTTGCCGAGCTGATCCGCCGTGTGCAGCGCGATTTCGACCTGACGATCCTGCTCGTCGAGCACCACATGAACCTGGTCATGTCGGTCTGCGACCAGGTGCACGTCCTCAACTTCGGGCGCAAGATCGCCGCAGGCACCCCCGGCGAGGTGCAGGCGGATCCGGCAGTGATCGAGGCATATCTCGGAGCGGAGAATGTCGACGCTGCTTGAGCTCCGCGGCGTCGAGGCGCGCTACGGGCCGATCAAGGCGCTGCACGGCGTCTCGCTGACGGTCGGTGACGGGGAGATCGTCGCCCTGCTCGGGGCAAACGGGGCGGGGAAGACGACGACGTTACGCGCGGTCTCGGGGACCGTGCGCCACAGCGGCGAGATCGTCTTCGAGGGCAAGCAGATCGCGCGCGGGAAGCCGGACGCAGTCGCGCGCGCGGGGATCGCACACGTCCCCGAGGGACGCGGCCTGTTCACGCAGCTCAGCGTCTGGGAGAACCTCCGCATGGGCGCCTACGTCCGTGGCGAGCGGCGCACGTTGCGCGAAGAAGCGCCGCGGATCTTCAAGTACTTCCCGTGGCTGGAACGCCGCCGCGACCAACAGGCCGGCACCCTCAGCGGCGGCGAGCAGCAGATGCTCGCGCTCGCCCGCGCGCTCGTCGGCCGGCCGCGGCTGTTGATGCTCGACGAGCCCTCGCTCGGGCTCGCGCCCACAGTGGTGCAGGAGCTCTTCCGCATCGTCAAGGAGCTCAATGTCGACGACGGCCTGACAGTGCTGGTCGTCGAGCAGAATGCCAACGTCGCTCTCGACGCCGCAGCCCGAGCGTACGTGCTCGAGGTAGGACGGGTGGCGATCGAGGGCGAGAGCGCCGAGCTTCGCCGGCACGAGGGCGTCCGCAAGTCCTACCTCGGGTACTAGTGGGACTCCCGCTCGCATTCACCTGGCCCGAGTTTGCGCAGCAGGTGACGGGTGGCCTCGCGACCGGCGCGATCTACGCGAGCCTCGCGCTCGCGCTCGTCCTGATCTACCAAACGACGAACGTCGTCAACTTCGCCCAGGGCGAGATGGCGACGTTCACCACCTACGTCGCCTGGACGTTGATGCACCACGGCTTCGCGTACTGGCCGGCGTTCGTCCTGACGCTGTTGATCGCATTCGGCGCCGGCGTCACGGTCGAGCGTGTGCTCATCCGCCCGGTCGAGCACCGTCCGGAGATCGTGATCGTGATCCTGACGATCGGGATGTTCATTGCGATCAACGGGCTCGTCGGCTGGATCTTCGGGGCCGAGGTGAAGGCCTTCGACAGCCCGTTCCCGAACCGCTCGGTCGTCGTCGGCGGCGTATCGATCTCCATCCAGGACATCGGCACCTTCGGTGTCTGTCTCGGCACGGTTGTCGCGCTCTGGCTCTTCTTCCGGCTCACGACGCTGGGGCTCGCGATGCGCGCGGTCGCGTTCAACCCCGACGCGAGCCGGCTGATGGGAGTTCGGGTCGGCTGGATGCTGGCGCTCGGCTGGGGCTTCGCTGCCATTCTCGGCGCGATTGCGGGGATGATGGCCGCGCCGACGGTCTTCCTCGACCCGGACATGATGCTTGTCGTCCTGATCTACGCGTTCGCCGCTGCGGTGCTCGGCGGGATCGACAGTCCGGTGGGCGCGGTCGTCGGGGGACTCCTGATCGGCGTCGTGATCAACCTACTGGGCGCTTATGTCAACTTCGTGGGACAGGAGCTGAGGCTTCCGAC
>CATPAS010000253.1 GCA_955652075.1 uncultured Gaiellaceae bacterium
GAGGCGGGCAAGCAAGTCACACCCGCGTCCGGCGTGTAGTTCACCACGGCGCCGCCCGATCCTGTCGCCTCAGTCGTGATATCGGCAGGCACTCCGCGCACTCGCGCAGACGCCAGCGGTGTCCCGCACAACACGAGCACCGCGCAAACCGCAATCAGACCCCTGACCCTCATTCTCTCTCTCCCCTCGTAACCACGATTAGAACGTTAGGCCCCGGTCCATAAAAGCGTGAACGCCGCAGCCATGAACAGCGCGAGGCCGACCACTGTCAGATCGACCTGGCGCTCCGAGACGAAAATCGCCGCCGGTCGCCACGGGACCGCCGTCGCTGGAATCACTGCGACGGCGAAACAGGCGATCGCAAGCGCGAGACCCATCACGATCAGCAACGATCCGATACCCGCGGATCCACCGGATGCCGAACTGATCGGATTGGGCAGGACGGCGGAGGCTCCGGCAGTTTCCGCCGCGACATTGAGCTTTGGCACTACGAGCTCTGGTGTGACTTGGGGCTTTGGCTTGACGTGGCGGACCTTGTGCTTCACCGTCTTTTTCACTGCGGGCTTCGTCACCGCCGGGGATTGCTGCACGGCCGGAGCCTGCTGAACCGGCGTCGGGGTCGGCCGTGACTGCTGCGGAGGGGGCGCAGGCTTCGGTGTCGGCCGAGGCGCAGGTTTAGGCTTGGGCTTCGGTACTGGAGAGGGATCCGGCGTGGGCACGGTCGTCGTCGTCGGTGGCGGCTCCTGCGCAGGGGCTGCCGCACCGATGGGCACAAATGCAGCGGTCGCGATTGCCGCGCTCGCGACCACGCAGGCGGAGAGCGCACACATGCGTGCTCGGCGTGACTCCACCTCTGCGCGCGGTGGCGCTGATCCCAAATTGTCCCCTTCCCTTTGAGCAGCCCCGGAAAGTAGGATTGTAGGTCGTAGTCGGCACGATCTACAAGCCCCCTAGACTGGTCGCATGGCCCCAAAGAGGGAGCATCTGATCGTCGACAACCGCCGGGCGCGGCACGACTACCACCTGCTCGAGCGTGTGGAGGCTGGCCTGGTCCTGACGGGCACAGAGGTGAAATCCCTCCGGGACGGCCGCGCTTCGCTCCAGCAGGCCTATGCGGACCTGCGGAGCGGGGAGGCCTGGTTGGTCGGCGCGCACATCTCGGTGTACGACCAAGGCAATCTCGCGAACCATGACCCGGATCGGGATCGCAAGCTCCTCCTCCACAAGAAGGAGGTCGCTTCCCTGGCCGGGAAGGTTGCGCAGCGGGGCCTGACCCTCGTTCCCACGAAGCTCTACTTCAAGAACGGCCGGGCCAAGGTCGAGCTCGCCCTCGCTCGGGGCAAGGAGGGGCGAGACAAGCGTCGCGACATCGCGAAGCGCGAGGCCGACCGGGACATGCAGCGGGCCATCAAGTCCCGCAGATAGCAGCGGAGGCGTAGGATCGCCAGGACTTTCTCTTCGGCCGAAAGGAGGCTGCCGTGCGGCAGGTCTCGATCGCGGTCAACGGGGCGGAGCACGTCCTCGAGCTCGAGCCGCGCGAGCTGCTCGTTTACGTCCTGCGCGAGCGGCTCGGCCTGACCGGCACGAACGTCGGCTGTGACACGTCCAGTTGCGGCGCCTGCACGGTGCTGCTGGACGGCGAGTCGGTGAAGTCCTGCACGCTACTCGGCGTCCAGGCGGACGGGCACGAGATCACGACGATCGAGGGCCTTGCGACAAACGGGACGATGCACCCGGTCCAGGAGGCGTTCCACGAGCAGCACGGCCTTCAGTGCGGCTACTGCACTCCAGGGTTCATTATGGCCGCCGTCAGCCTCCTCGACGAGACGCCGCATCCCAGCGAGGAGGAGATTCGACACGCGCTCGAGGGCAATCTCTGCCGCTGCACCGGCTACCACAACATCGTCCGCGCGGTCCAGGCGGCCGCAGGCTTGGAGGTCTGACGGTGGCGACGATCACAGAGCTCGAGGTCGGCCGCGTCGTCGGCGCGCCGCTCGACCGCAAAGAAGACGCGGCCCTCCTGACGGGTCAAGCCAAGTTCGTGGACGACATGAGCCTTCCAGGCATGGTGTGGATGGCCGTCGTCCGCAGTCCCTATGCGCACGCACGCATCGCCAACGTGAACGTCGACGGCGCGCTCGCGCACCGCGGTGTCATCGCCGCGTTCTCCGGCGAGGAGCTGGCGGACGAGTGGCAGGCCTCCCTACCCTGTGCGTGGCTCCCAACCGAGGACACGAATCAGCCGAACCATCGCCCGCTCGCCGTGGACGAAGCGCGTTACGTCGGCGACGGCGTGGCGGTCGTGATCGCGGAGAGCCGCGGCGAGGCACGTGACGCAGCGGAGCTCGTCCAGGTCGAGTACGACCCACTACCGATCGTGATCGACGCCGAAAGGGCGCTCGAGGACGGCTCCCCGCTCGTGCACGAGGAGTTCGACACGAACCGTTGCTACACGTGGAAGCTCGCGGCGGGAGAGGTCGACGAGGAGTTCGCGAGGGCGGACGTCACCGTCAAGGAGCGCTACCGCCAACAACGGCTGATCCCGAACGCGATCGAGCCGCGCGGCGTCATCGTCCAGCCGTTCCCCGCGACGGGAGAGCTGACAATGTGGTCGTCGACGCAGGTCCCGCACATCGCGCGAGTGACGCTCTCCATGGTCACCGGCGTTCCGGAGGCA
>CATPAS010000254.1 GCA_955652075.1 uncultured Gaiellaceae bacterium
CTGAAGCCGATCACCGGGATGACTTACGGGATCGCGATCTACCAGGAGCAGTACATGGAGATCGCCAAGCAGCTCGCCGGCTTCTCGCCGGCCGAGGCCGACGACCTGCGCAAGGCGATCGGCAAGAAGATCCACAAGCTGATGGCGTCCCTCAAGGACAAGTTCCTCGAAGGGTGCGCGCAGAACGGCGTCACGGCCGGCGTCGCGCAGCAGCTCTGGAAGGACACCGAGGCCTCACAGGACTACTCCTTCAACAAGTCGCACGCAGCCTGCTACGCGCTCATCGCCTACCGCACCGCGTACATGCGCGCGCACCATCCGCGCGAGTACATGGCGGCGCTGATCTCCTCCGTGATGAGCACGAAGGATCGCGTGCCGTTCTACGTCAACGCCTGTGACGAGATGGGGATCGACGTGCTGCCGCCCGACGTGAACGAGTCGCAGCTCGACTTCGCGGTCGTGGAGGAGAAGATCCGATTCGGTCTGTCGGCCGTGAAGAACGTGGGCGAACCGGCGGCGCGCGCGATCATCCGGGCGCGCGAGGAGGGCGGAGGCTTCGCGTCGATCTGGGAGTTCTGCGAGCGCGTCGATCCGCAGGCCTCGAACAAGCGGGCGCTCGAGTCGCTGGTGAAGTGCGGTGCGCTGGACTCGACGGGCGCGACGCGCAAAGGGATGCTCGACGCGCTCGAGGCGGCTGTGTCGCACGGCTCGCGGGCGCAGTTCGATCGCATGCGCGGACAGAGTTCTCTGTTCGGCGAGGAGGAGAAGCTAGAGACCGTGCCAATCGGGAGCGACGAGTTCGAGAAGGGCGAGCTGCTGCGGCTGGAGAAGGAAGTCCTGGGCCTGTATGTGTCGGAGCATCCGCTGCACTCGGTGCGCGACCAGCTGCGGCGCAAGACGGACTGCGCGCTGGCCGACGTCGAGCGGCGCCGCGACGGCGAGACCGTCACCGTGGGCGGGATCGTTTCCGCCCTGAAGCACCTGACGACGAAGAAGGGCGAGCCGATGGTTTTCATGCGGCTCGACGACGTCACCGGCGGCGCCGAGGTGGTCGTCTTCAACTCGGTGTACGCGCACTCGCGCGAGCTGTGCGTGATGGATCGCATCCTCATCGTCAAGGGACGCATCGACCACAAGCAAGAAGGAGAGACGAAACTGCTGGCGATGGAGGTCGTCCCGTTCGAAGCCGTCGCCGAGCGCAAGGAAGTGACGATCAAGATCGACGCGCGGGTCGCTCGTGCGGGCGTCGTCCGTGACCTCGCGCTACTGGTGAAGGATTTCCCCGGCGACTCGCGCGTGAACCTGCTGCTGGAGATGTCCGAGGGCACGAAGCAGTTCGTCCTCGGACCGCAGTACAAGGTGAAGCCGGTGCCCGACTTCTTCGCCGAAGCGAAGGCCTTGCTCGGCGAGGCGGCAGTCCTCTAGAACTCGTTGGAGAATTGAGGAGCCGGCGCCCAGGAGCCCCGATCTAGCCCTAAGCGAAGCTGGGCCGGCGCGGGAAGTTTCGCCGAGCGAGCAGGAAGCCGAGCGGGATGAGCGCGAAGAGAAGCACGTACGGCGCCAGCAGGAACGAGTTGAGCTCTCGTCCGCGCACCGTCGTCGGCCCGCTGCCGATCACCGCGCGGACGGCGCTCGCCGCCTCGCTCGCTTGACCCGGCTGGAACACGTGCGACGAGAGCGACTGGGCCAGCCGGTCCAGGATCGGCAGGCTGGTCGCATCGGGAGAGTACGCCGGGTTCAACTGGCCGGCGGCGTTGTAGATGCGCTGGTCTGCGCGCCAGTAGCGGAAGAAGAAGACGCGAAGGTGTCCGTCCTTGAAGCGTGCGGGCAGGATCGGCAGCTTGTCCATCAGTGTCTCGCCGTCGGTGAAGACGACTGCGACCCGCTTCTTGGCGTCGGCAGCGAAGTAGTTGCCGGTCACGAGGTCCGCTAGCGCGCCGATCTTCGTTCCCGACGAATTGCCGTACGCGATCGACATCGTGGGGCGGTCGATTCCAATCGACTCGTCGAGTGTCGCGTTGAACGCGTTCATGCTCACGGACGGGAAAAGATGCGGGAGCACGCGGTCTGTGAGCGAGGCAACGCCGACCGGGAGGTCACCGAGCTGGGCGCGCAGCTCCTTCGCGTCCACGCGCGCCTGGTCGAGCCGGTTCGGGGAATCGGGGGCAGTGCGCGCGCTCATTGAGCGGGAGACGTCGAAGACGAAAAACGCCTCGGCGTCGGCGCGGCCCTTCTTCGCCGTGTGCCTGGCGACGACGGGCTGGGCCAGGGCGAGCGCCAGCACCCCGACCAGCGCGGCGAGCGCAACACCGACCTCGAGGGACGGACGCGACGGGGGAGGGCGCAGGCCGAGTCGCTTACAGAGCGCGCGCAGCCTCCGTTCCTCGAACACGAGCATCGCGAGCGGGACGAGCCCGACGAGCGTGATGAGGGCGCCGAGTGGTGTCACGAACGAGATCGACATCTAGAAGCCGCCCGCGTTCTGGCTCGCGCCCGGAGCCCCACCGGCCCCGCTGTCCGGGCCGGTCCCCTTCCGCCGGATGAGCTGCGGCGGTTCGCCGTTCGAGAGCGGGCTGTAGAGGTAGAGCAGCCCTTCGAGGTCATATTTCGCGGTTGCGTTCGTGGGGTCAATGCGGACCGCCCTCCACATGTCCACGATCGCTCGCGAGAGCGTCGCCTTCGCGTCGCTCCCTTGCAGGATCAGATGCTGGAAGAGGAGAATCGCGTGCAGTTGCTGCGCCCGCGAGCTCACATCGGCACGTGGGGAAGTCTGGGCGATCTGCTGGAAGGTGAACTCGAGCTTGGCCAGGTCGAGCGTGCGCTTCGCGAGCGACGTGTAATCGCTGTTGACGCCGTTGATTGCGAACAGCCCCGACTGCTGGCGGCCTCGAAAGAGCTGGAAGCGCTGAAGCGCACGCCCGAACTCGACCTCGCCGCCGGCACCGACGAGCCACTGGGACGCGCCGGCGGGCAACCAGGTGTGCGGCTGCCACACTCCGAGGTCGGGGGAGTACGACGCCACGGCGACGTCTGCGTGCTCGGTCTGGCCGCGCCAGGCGAGAACGTCCCGGGCTGCGAGCGCCGACACCACTCCGATGCACGCGAGCAGAGCCACGGCCGCCGCGCGAATGACGATCGACCTCCGGCTCACGCCACGCTCCATTCGAGCCGCCGGCCCATGTATTCGTTCACGGCCAGCGCGATCAGCAGGCCGGCGGCGAGCAGGAAGACCCAGGTCGGAAAACCGGCGACGACGCCCTGATGCTGCGCGACCGCTGCGTTCTCCTGCAGGGCTCTGGTGTCCACGATGGCGCTCGAGCCCGCCAGGTTCGTGAACAGAGCAAGGCTCGACGTCGACGGGAACATCGGCAGGACGCGCAATCGGACCCCGCTGATGCGGTAGTTGCCGATCTCTTCGGCGAGCAAGGGCAGGTCCGAGGTCGAGTCCTCGAGGTCGCTGACGAGGAGCACGGAGCCGCCTCCGCTTCGCTCGCTGATCTGGCGCGCGAGCCGCAGGCCGAGCCCGATGTTCGTCCCGCCGAGGAAGGAGCGCGACCAGGGCGTCTCGCTCGCGTACGTCGCGGGCGACCGACCGAAGAAGCGAAGCATCGGGCGGATCTCGTCGCCCCTCGTCCCCGGCGGCAGCAGCTCGTAGGCCGCCTCCTCGAACACGACCAGGCCGAGACGCTGGTCGCTGTTCGCGAGCGTTCCCAGCAGTGTCCTCATCCTTTGGTTCCCACGCGGGTCGACGCTGGCCGAGAGGTCCAGGACCACGATCCCGTGGCCGCCCTGGGCGAAATAGCTCGTCGCGCGTGTCTGCAAATGAAACGCGGCGAGGACGGCGGCGGCGAACAAGGCGAGCAGCGCGAAGCCGAGAGCCAGCCGCACCTGACGTGTCCGCCGCGCGAAGGGCCAGAGGGCGGGAGCGTCGGCGAGGGGAAGCGATCCGGCGGCCATCAGGCCTCGCTCCTCTGGGCGGCGTCGACGTCCGCGGCGAGCTTGCGGGAGGCCTCGGCGGTCGGCGGCTGCTCGGACCAGGCGAGGCGACGGGCTCGTCCGACGAATTCGGCCAGGTTCGCACGGGGAAGCTCGCGCGCCAGCCAGGCGAGTGCTTCGCGGTGCTCGGCATTGCCGGGTTGCCGCCGAGTCGCCGCGTCGACGGCTGCCAGCGCCTGTTCCAGCGGCGTCAGCTCCGGGCCGGCGGTGGCTTCTTGCCGGCGCGCGAGCGCGTACAGCGGTCGTGCGAGCGTGCCGGCCCCGACCAGCGCCGTCAGCGCGGCAGCGAACAGGAGCGCCGCCAATACCACGGGGTTGAGCCGGTAGGACGGGCTCGGCGCGCGGGTGCTCGCGACGAGTTGGATGATCGGGTCGTTCGTGTACTGGAGTCCCCGCGTCACGTCCGACGCCGTCTGCGGCAGGTACCGCGGGCCGCCGAAACGAGAGACGAGCCGGAACTTCGGCCACCGGACGGTCAGTGTGGACGACTTGCCGTTGCGATCGCGATAGCGCACCGTCGCCGGAGCGAAGTGAATCGTCCGCTCCTTCTTCTTGCCCGTAAGGCACGCGAACGTGTCGCACGTGAGGAGGTAGCCGTAGCGCAGGAGGATCGTCGAGCCGCCGGCTGAGCTCGTCGTCGTGCGGTGCGGCGTCTCGAGGCGCGTGTAGGGATCGAACTTGGTGTCGACGTGTACGGCCTTCAGATCCACCGCCTTCGTGTCGATCACGACGTTCACTTCGGCGTGGATCTGGTCGCCGAAGATGTGCGGACCCGGCGACACGACGAGCGACACGTCGACGGGACTTGTGGCCGCACGTGCGCCCGTGGCCGTGGCCGCCCCCAGGCTTGCGGCGGCGATGCAGAGGAGGGCAAAGCGCCTCACCACGATCCGCCGCTTTCCTGCCGTGTCTCCGCCCAGTCGAGGAACGCGCGCAGGATCTCGCTCTCCTCGCTCGAGTCGATCACGACGGGCTCGAGCGACGCGCGTGCGAAATCGTCGACCAGCTTCTCCCAGCGTGCCTCGTGCTCCCGGCGCCGCGCCACTGCCTCGCCCCGTCGTAGGCGCACGCCTTGCGACCGGCCGCTGACGTCGGCGACCTCGAGCACGAACCCGTCGAGGTCCGGAAAGCTGCGTTCCCAGAGCGGATCCTGGAGCACGACGGGGATCACGTCCCAGCGTTGTTCGAGAGCGCGCAACCACGTCTCCGCAGGCGGCGGCACCAGGAAGTCGGAGAGGACGAACACGAACGTTCCGGCGGGAACCGAACGCGGATGCGCCATCAGGAAGTCGAACGCGTACTCCACGTTGGACGCGGGCGCTCGAAACGGTGCGCCTTCGACCTCCCGGTCCTGGTACTCCCACAGCGACTGCGACTGCGGCGGCAGCCAGAACGGCTCGTCGCCGCTCTCGCCGAAGTCGAGGTAGCCGAGGAAGCCGTGCGCCTCGATCGCGCTGGCCCTGATCAGCTCGATCGCGAGGCGTTGCGCCTCCACCTTTCGCAGCCAGGGGAAGCCTTCCGGGAACAGCTGCATCTCGGGCCGGCGATCGCAGACGACGACGACGCGCGGCGCCTCCTCGGCGAACCGCTCGCGCAGGATGAACTCGTCGGAATTGCGCGCCGAGGAGAGCCGCGCGGACGCGCCCCAGTCGATCGCCTTCACGTCGTCGCCCGGGACGTACCGCCGCGATCCGGCGACGTCCGAGCCGGCCCCGCGGCGCGCGCTGCGCATCGCGCCGAACGCGAGTCCCACGATTCGACCTCGCGGGACGAGCTCGAACGTTGCGTCGGGCAGGAGGAGCTCCTACGCGGGCTGGCCGCGGCGCAGCTCGGGCGCTGGGACGAGTCGGAGGCAGGCGTCCCGGAAATCCGCGAGCGCGTCGTCCCAGCCGGTGCGGCGCGCCTGCGCACGAAAAGCGGGGCGGAAGCCGACGCGATGCGCGATCACCGGCAGAAAGAGCTGCTCGACGTCGTCCGACACGACGAACTCGCGTCCATCGAGAAGCGCCCACGCGCGGGCTGCGCGTTCGAGCCCGAGCGTTCCGCGCACCGACGCGCCGATCGCGCACATCTCGACCCCGCGCGTCGAACGGACGAGCTCGACAATCCAGCGGCGGAGCAACTCGTCGACGTAGACCGCGCGCACGGCGTCCTGGAGCTGCACCACCTCGGCGGTCGTGACGACGGCTCCCAGACCGGCGAGTGGATGGTGGTCGCCCTGCTGATCGAGGACGATCTGGAACTCGTCCTCCAAGCTTGGATAGCCGAGGGCGGTCTTGACGAAGAAGCGGTCGAGCTGCGCTTCGGGCAACGGAAACGTCCCTTCGTACTCGACGGGGTTCTCGGTCGCGAGCAGCATGAAGGGCTGGATCAGCGGACGGGTGACGCCGTCCACGGTCACTTGATGCTCGGCCATCGCCTCGAGCAGGGCAGACTGTGTCTTCGGCATCGCGCGGTTGATCTCGTCGACGAGCACGGTATTGGCGAAGATCGGCCCTGGGCGGAACTCGAAGTCGCGCGTGTGCTGGTTGTAGACCGAGAGCCCGGTGACATCGGTCGGCTGGAGATCGGGCGTGCACTGGATCCGCGAGTGCTGCGCGCCCTCGATGCTGCGGGCGATCGCCCGGGCGAGGACGGTTTTGGCGGTCCCGGGCACGTCTTCGAAGAGGACGTGGCCCTTGCAGGCAAGGGCGGCGAGGACAAGCTTGATCTCCTCGTGCTTGCCGCGGATCACCGATTCGAGGTTCGCGACGAAGCGGGAGGCGACGTCGATGGCCGCATCGGTCGAGCCGCTCATGCCCGCAGGGTATATGTGTGGATACCGCGGGGGAATAGCAATTTGCAGGGCGGGTAGGAACGGCTCGTATGGCCCGTTCGGCTGGCGAAGATCCTGCCGCTCGGTACGCCGGTCTACATCCGCGCGTAGCGGCGACACATTTACGTCACGGTGTCCGACACCCGGACGTTGGACCAGTTGGACAGGGGCACTAC
>CATPAS010000255.1 GCA_955652075.1 uncultured Gaiellaceae bacterium
GTCTCAGTCGGACGCCTTCTTGCTCGACCGTCTGAGGAAGCGGCGTCGGCAACGGGTGAGGGACCGGCGCAAGCGTTTCGGCAAGATGGTGTCCGGCGTGCTCATCGGCACGGTGCTCTTCCTGGTCGTGTCGAGCTTCACGGGCGCGGCCGTCTGGATGAACAGCTGCAATCTCGATTCGCTCAACCCGGTGGACGTCGGACAGAATTCGTTCGTCTTCGCAGCCGACGGGTCGTTGCTGGGGTCGATTCCGGCGGAACAGAACCGGCAGCCGGTCGGTCTCGATCAGATCAGTCCGTGGGCGCCGGCGGCGACGATCGCGATCGAGGACAGGCGTTTTTACAGTCACGGCGCGCTCGACTGGTTCGGGATCGTGCGCGCGCTCTACGCGGACATTCAGGCGGGGAAAGTCGTGCAGGGCGGGTCGACGATCACCCAGCAGCTCGTCCGCAATCTCTACATCAAGAAGAAGTCGCAGACCCTGGGACGCAAGGCGACCGAGGCGTGTCTTGCGATCAAGCTCGCGCGCGAGAAGTCGAAGAAGTGGATCCTCAACGCGTACATGAACCAGGTGTATTACGGCAATCACGCCTACGGCATCGAGGCGGCGGCCCAGACGTACTTCTCCAAGCCGGCGCGCAAGCTCACGCTGAACCAGTCCGCGCTGCTGGCCGGCCTGCCGCAGGCGCCGTCCGTCTTCGATCCGTTCCAGCGACCGGCGCAGGCGATCGCCCGACGGGACGAGGTGCTGAGGGCCATGCTGGGGAACGGAGACATCACGTCGAGCCAGTACGCCAACGCTGTAGCCAAGCGCAACCTCCATCTGAAGGCCGGGCGCCTGTACACGCACATCCGCGAGCCGTACTTCTTCAGCTACGTGCGGGAGGAGCTCCAGCGCCAGTACGGCGCGAACACGGTCCGCTCCGGTGGCCTGAAGGTTTACACGACGATCGACCCGCGACTGCAGCGGTTCGCGCTCGACGCGATCAAGCGGACCCTTTCCTACTCGTCGGATCCTGCGGCGGCGATCGTCTCGATCGACCCGAGTAACGGGGCGATTCGCGCGATGACCGAGGTGAGCCCCGGGAATCCCAAGAACCAGGTGAACTTCGCGTCGTCCGCACGACGTCAGCCGGGGTCGACGTTCAAGACGATCGTGCTGACGACTGCGATCTCGGAGGGCATCAGCCCCTCGACGACCTACCTCTCCGCGCCCTTCAAGTGGGATCCGACCGGAACCGGTTCATGTAACACCAATCCTCCGACGGCCTGGTGTCCTCAGACCTACGATCACACCTACATCGGCCCGACGTCGATCGAGAACGGGACTCTGCGCTCCGACAACAGCGTCTACGCCCGGCTCTCGCTCGATGTCGGTCCAGACAACATCGCTGACATCGCGTACCGGCTCGGCGTGCGCACCGACCTGCGCACGAGCGATGGGGTGTACGTACCGTCGATGGGTCTCGGCTCGCGCGTCGTGACCCCGATGGACATGGCCTCCGTGTATTCGACTCTGGCTGCCGGCGGCGTGTACTCGAAGCCGATGGCGATCCGAAAGGTCGTTCTGGCGGGCGGCAAGGTCGACACGGAGGCGGGCTGGGGCGTTCCGCAGCGCAAGCGCGCCGTACCGGACTGGGTCGCAGCGGAGGTCGTGCGAATCCTCGAGGAGAACATGACGAGAGGCACCGGAGTCGGCGCCTACTTCGGCAGGACGTCCGCCGGCAAGACCGGGACGACCGACAACTACGCCGACGCCTGGTTCAGCGGCTTTTTGCCCGGGCTGGAGGCGACGATCTGGATCGGCTATCCGCAGGGAGAGATCCCGATGACGTCCGTGCACGGCATCGCCGTCTCGGGACCGACCTTCCCGGCGACGATCTGGAAGCTGTTCATGGAGCGGGCAGCGGACTTCGCGCCGTTCCCGAAGGAGTTCCCGACGCCGAAGACTTCGCCGGTCTGGATCACCCACAAACTGCAGTACGCCATGACGGGTGGCTACTACGCGCCGAACTCGTCGACGACGCAAACGTCGACGACAACGGGCTCGGGGAACGGCGCCGACGGCTTCTCCCAGGTCCCTGACACCACCACGACGACACCGTAGGCCCTGGCTGCGGCCGGCAGCCGCGGCGATTCCGATCTACCTCACGGCCTGTGCCGTTCCGGACGGCGGGCTCTTCCGCGCCGAGCGGTTCCGCGACGTCCATCTCTACCAGGGGTTCGCGACCGCTGTCTTCGACGGGCGCGTGCCGTACCGCGACTTCTTCATGGAGTACCCACCTGGGGCACTCACCGTCTTCTTGCCGCCGGCGGCGTTCGGCTCCTCCCATTACAACGCAGCGTTCAAGTGCCTGATGGCCCTCTGCGGCATTGCGACACTCCTGCTCGTCGCGTTCCTGATGGTGAGGCTGGGCGTTTCGACCGCTCGCCTCTGGGCTGCCGTCCTGCTCTTCGCGCTATCGCCGGTGGCGCTCGGGCCGATCTCGCTGAACACGTACGACGCCTGGCCGGCGCTGCTCACGGTTACCGCGGTCACACTGTTGCTGGCCGGGCGGGACGTGGCCGCTTTCGCATTTCTCGGTGCCGCGTTCGCCGCCAAGGTCTACCCCGTCGTGCTCATTCCGCCTGCCGCGATCTTCGTCTGGCGCACCCGAGGACGGCCCCTTGCGTTGCGAGCCCTCGGCGCCTTCGCCGGCGTCTCCGTCCTCTTCGTCGTTCCGTTCCTCGTGCTTGCGCCGCACGGTCTCGCGCAGAGCTTTCGCGCGCAGGCGGCGCGATCCCTACAGGTCGAGAGCCTTGGCGGCTCGATGCTCGCCGTGGCCGACCGGTTGGGCCTGTACAGCGCGACGGTCGTGCATCGCACCGGGCATGCGATCTCGTACGATCTGGTCGGCTCGCTGCCGGAGACACTGGCCGTGCTGAGCTCGATCGCGCAGGCCCTTGCCGTCCTCGCGGTTGCTTGGTTCTACCTGCGTGGTCGCGACGATCCTCGCCGGCTTGCCGTCGCCTTCGCCGCTTCGGTCGCGGGGTTTCTCGCGTTCACGAGATTTTTCTCGCCGCAGTACCTCGTCTGGATCGTTCCCTTTGCGCTTCTGCTCGAGCCGGTGGAGTGGGTGCTGACCGCCGCCGCTCTCGTCCTCGCACAAGTGTGGTTCTTCCACTACAGAGACGTGTTCTCGCTCGGCGGCTACGTGTGGCTCGTACTGGTGCGCGACCTGCTCGTCCTTGCGTTGTTCGCGCTGGCGCTGGTCCGGCTACGTAGATCTGCGCCGGAAGA
>CATPAS010000256.1 GCA_955652075.1 uncultured Gaiellaceae bacterium
ACTCCATCGAGTTGCACTCGGAGACGCAACAGCCGCACATGATGCAGAGCGCCTCTTTGTGGATCACGTTCATCTGCTGTTGCGAGACGATGCGCTCCTTCTCGAGCGGCTCTTCGTAGCCGGGGTCGAGCCAGGGCTTCATCCGTCGGACCTTTCCCCAGAAAGGATCCATGTCAACCACCAGGTCCTTGATCACGGGCATATTCCCCATCGACGAGATCACCGGGACGTGCCCCGACTTCGCAATGTCGTACATGCGCGTCTTACAAGCGAGCACGGCGGCGCCGTCCATGCGCATCCCGCAGGAGCCGCAGATCATCATCCGGCAGCTCTTGCGATACGCGAGCGTGCCGTCGTGCTTGTCCTTGATGATGTCGAGCACGTCGAGGAGCGTCACCCAGTCGGGCGCCTCGACCTCGTAGCGCTTCAGCTCCTTCTCGCCGGTCTCGGCGTCGTAGCGCCAGATCTTCAGGGCGACGTCGATCGTCGTCGAGCCTGGTGCTGGGGCGAGTTCCGAATGCACTAGTGATCCTTTCGGTCTCGTTGGTGGATGCCTGGGTCGCGAGCACCAAGCGATGCAAGGACGCAGGGAGTGCCCGGGCTGGTTTGCCCGGGCGCGACTGAGGACGCGGCAGCGCGCCGCGTGCTCGCGGGCCAGGCGCCACCGAACGGGGCCGAGAGGGTCACTCAGTAGGTCCTTTCCTGGGGTTGCCACTTGGTCATGGTCACGGGCTTCCACTCGACCCTGGGGCCGCCGTCGACCCAGCTGACGAGCGTGTGCTTCAGATAATGCTCATCGTCGCGGTCGGGGTAGTCGTACGGCCGCGAGTGCGCGCCTCGGCTCTCCTTGCGCTCGAGGCCGCAAGGAACCATGCACGCGGCGAGCTCGAGCAGGAAGCCGAGCTCGAGCGCCTGGGTGAGATCGTTGTTGAACACGTTGCCCTTGTCCTCGACGATGACGCGCTCGTAGCGCTCCCGCAGGCCATCGACGATCTCGCCCTGCTTGCGCATCTGATCCTCGCGACGGAACACACCGAAGTTCTCGTGCATCGACCCGGCAAGCTCGTCGCGGATCGACCACGGCCGCTCGCCGTCGCGACGGTCGAGCAGCTCCTTCAGCTCGCGCTCGGCGTCGGCCTCCAAAGAAGGCGGAACTTCGACCGTCGTATTGGCAAGCGCCCAATCGGCAGCGTGGCGACCGACGCGCTTCCCGTACGTGATCGTCTCCATCAGCGCGTTGCCGCCGAGCCGGTTCGCGCCGTGAACGGACACGCATGCGCATTCGCCCGCGGCGTAGAGGCCCTCGACCTCCGTCAGCCCCCAGACGTCGGTGTCGACACCGCCCATGTGGTAGTGCGCTCCGGGCCTGACCGGGATGAGCTCGTAGATCGGATCGACTCCGGCGAAGGTCATCGAGAGCTCGCGCGTGCCGTGCAGGCGCTCGAGAATCTTCTCCGTGCCGAGATGGCGCAAGTCGAGCATGACGTTGCCGTTGATCCCCCGCCCCTCGTCGATCTCCGTCTGCTCCGCGCGTGAGATGACGTCGCGCGACGCGAGCTCCATCGCGTTCGGTGCGTAGCGCTTCAGGAACCGCTCGCCTTCAGAGTTGAGGAGGTATGCCCCCTCACCGCGCGTGCCTTCGGTGATGAGGACGCCTGTCGGTGCGAGCGTCGTCGGATGGAACTGCATCATCTCCATGTCCTTCAGCGGAACGCCGACGCGGAGCGCGAGGGCCATGCCGTCGCCCGTGCAGGCATAGGCGTTGGTCGTTCCGACGTACAGCCGGCCGGCCCCGCCCGTCGTGAGGATGACCGTCTTCGCGCCGATCGACTTCAGGCCGCCCTCGAGAAGATCCCAGGCGATCACGCCCTGACAGCGGTCGTCGTTCATGACGAGCTTCCAGGCGAAGAACTCCTCGTAGGTCGGGATCTCGCGCTTCATCACCTGCTCGTAGAGGACGTGCACGAGGACGTGCCCCGTGATGTCGGCCGCATAGGCCGTGCGCGGCGCGCCGGCGGCGCCGAACGGCCGCTGCGCGATCCGCCCGTCGTCGGTGCGCGAGAACACCGCGCCCCAGTGCTCGAGCTGGTAGACGTCGCCGGGCGCCTCGTTGCAGAGGATCTCGATCGCGTCCTGGTCGCCAAGATAGTCGGAGCCTTTGACCGTGTCGTAGGCGTGTTCCTCGGGGCTGTCCTCCGATGCGTTGCCTAGCGCCGCATTGATCCCGCCTTCCGCAGCACCCGAGTGGCTGCGGACGGGATGGATCTTCGAGAGCAGCGCGACGTCTGCGCCCGCATCGTGCGCCTCGATGGCCGCGCGCATGCCTGCGCAGCCGGCACCGACGATGAGGACATCGTGCTTGGCCTCCACCACGGAGGAAGCTATCGAATAGACCCGTGCTGAGGACTTCGCTACCTCGGTTGCGAAGAGCGGCGGGCGCTCGAGAGCACCCGCCGCTCGCCTTCGCCTAGTGAGCCTGCACCTGGAGAGCGAACCGTACGGCCGTGCCGTCTCGGGTGACGAGCACCCGGAACGAGCGTGCCCCGCAGACCCGGTGCTCCGCCGACTTGTTCCCGGAGCTGTTCCAGGAGCCGGCCCCGAGCACCGACCGTCTGTCGCTCGAAGGAGCGGCGCGAACCCGCTTCGAC
>CATPAS010000257.1 GCA_955652075.1 uncultured Gaiellaceae bacterium
ACGGCGTGCAGGCGACGAGGGCCGTGCGCGAAGCGTGGCCGGACGTCGCCGTCGTCTGCCTGACGGCGTCCGCGAACTTCAGCGAGGTCGACGCGCTCTACCAGGCGGGCGCGGTTGCGTGCCTGTCCAAGGACCAGGAGCTCGACGAGATCGTCGACGCGATCAGGCAGGCCGCCTAGTGACCTTGGACTCCGAGAACACCGCGATCGTCCTCGATTCGACCGCCGACTTCCCGGAAGCTCCGGAGCGTTTCCCGAACTGGCGCGTCGTGCCGCTGTACGTCCTGTTCGGCGACGAGAGCTATCGCGACTACGTCGACCTCACACCCGAGGACTTCTACGCACGGCTACGCACCACCGACGACCTGCCGACCACGTCGCAGCCGACTCCCGGCGACTTCCTCACGACGTACGAAGAGCTGAGCGGGTACGAGCGGGTCTATTCCCTCCACCTTTCGTCCGCGCTCTCTGGGACGTACCAGAGCGCGAGAACCGCGGCGGCCGAGCTCGGCGACGACAAGGTGCGCGTCGTGGATTCGGAAAGCGCGTCGGCGGCGATCGCCATGCTCGGCCTGGCGATCCAGCGCAGGCTCGACAAGGGGACGACCGACGACGAGATCGAAGCGTTGATCCGGCGCTTCAAAGAGAACGCGGGCCTGATCTTCACCGTCGACACGCTCGAGTTTCTGCGCCGCGGGGGGCGGATCGGCCGCGCGAGCGCGTGGGCCGGCCAGCTCTTGCACGTCAAGCCCATCCTCACGATCAAGCGAGAGGTGATCCCGCTCAAGCGCGTGCGCGGAAACCAGAAGGCGATGCAGGAGTTCGTGTCGGAGTTCACGTCGACCAACGAGGACACGTCCATGTTGAAGGTCGGGATCGCGCACGCCGACGCGCCGGAGCGGGCGGAGCAGTTGAAGAAGATGGTGCACGCGGAGCGTCCCCACGCAGAGGTGGAGATCGTGACGACCCTCGGTGCGGTCGTCGGGACGCACGCCGGCCCCGGCACCGTCGGCTTCTTCTGGTTCGATGACAGGGAGTGACGACCGTCGGAGTACGGCTGCCGGTGGGTTTCGGTGGAGCGGATGCGGACGAATGGCCGCGCCCGCGGACGTTCCCGCGCGCTGAGGAGCTCGAGCGTTCGGTCGACGTCCTCCCGGGCGTGGGACCGGCGGTGAAGAAGAGGCTCGAGCGGCTCGGGCTGGAGACCGTGGGCGACCTGCTCGCGCACCGGCCGTTTCGCTACGAGGAGCCGGTGCCCGAGGTGCGCATCGCGGACCTTCAGGCAGACGAGGACGTCGCCATCTCCGGAGAAGTGCTGTCCACGTCGAAGCGCCGTCGCGGCAGGTTGCAGATGCTGACCGCACGCATCAGCGACGGCACTGCGACCATCTCCGCCACCTGGTTCAACCAGCCGTGGCTCGAGCGCCAGCTGCAGCCGGGAACGGCGTTGCGCCTGCGCGGGCGACAGGGGCGCTACGGGTTCGACGTACGCAGCTTCGACATCGGCGACGGCGAAGCGACCGCGGACTTCGCTCCCGTCTATCCCGCCAGCGAGGAGATCACAGCCAAGAAGCTGCGCGAGGTCGTCGGCGCTGCGCTGCCCGCCGCGCTTGCGGACCCGCTGCCGTCCGAGCTCAAGCAGCGCGAGGCACTGCCCGAGCGAGTCGACGCGCTCTGGGCTCTGCACCGGCCCCGCTCGCTCGCCGAAGCGGAAGCGGGCCGGCGCCGGCTCGCCTTCGACGAGTTGCTCCTGCTCCAGATCTGGCTTGCGCGGCGGCGGCGCGAGCGCGAGTCCGAGGTCGCACCGGCGCTCGGCCCACCCGGCGAGCTCGTCGCGCGGTACCGCGACGTCCTGCCGTTCCGATTGACCGAGCACCAGGAGCGCGCAATCGCCGACCTCGACGGCAACCTCGAGCGCAGCGTGCCGATGCAGCGGCTCCTTCAGGGCGAGGTCGGATCCGGCAAGACCGTCGTGGCGCTCTACGCGCTGCTGCGCGCGGTCGAGGCGGGGAAACAGGGTGCGCTGATGGCACCCACGGAGACGCTCGCCGAGCAGCACTTCCTGACGCTCGAGGAGCCGTGCCGTCTACTCGGCGTCACGTGTGCCCTGCTCACGAGCTCCTCCGTCAAGCGCGAGCGCGACCTCGCTCCGAACGCGGACATCGTCGTCGGGACGCATGCACTGATTCAGGAAGGCGTCGAGCTCCGCGACCTCGCCGTTGCCGTCGTCGACGAGCAACATCGTTTCGGCGTCGAGCAGCGCAAGGCATTGACGGAGGGAAGGTCGCCGCACGTGTTGCACATGACTGCGACGCCGATCCCGCGCACGCTCGCGCTCACCGTCTACGGCGACCTCGCGGTGTCGGAGATCGTGCGCCCACCGGCAGACCGCAAGCCGATCAAGACCGCCTGGGTGGCGGAGGACCGGAGTGCCGCCGCATATTCGCGTCTGCGGAAACACCTCGACGCCGGACGTCAGGCGTACGTCGTCTGCCCGCTGATCGAGGAGTCGGAGACGACGCAGGCCCGAGCTGCGGAAGCCGAGGCCGAGCGCCTGCAGAAGGCCGAGTTGCGCGGGTACCGGGTCGGCCTGCTCCACGGGCGGCTGCGTCCGGCCGACCGCCGCGAGCTGATGGCGCGCTTCAAGGCACGCGACCTCGACGTGCTGGTAGCGACGACGGTGATCGAGGTGGGCGTCGACGTTCCGAACGCGACGATCATGATCGTCCAGGAAGCCGACCGTTTCGGCCTTGCCCAGTTGCACCAGTTGCGCGGCCGCGTCGGCCGCGGCGTCGAGCAGTCCTACTGCCTCTTGATCTCGCGTGCGCGCGAGGACCTGACGGAGCCCGCCATCGAGCGACTCGAGGCGCTCGTGCGCACGAACGACGGCTTCGAGCTCGCGGAGGTCGATCTCGACATCCGCGGCAGCGGACAGCTGCTCGGAACGCGCCAGTCCGGCCTGACGGATCTCCGCTTCGCACACCTGCGGAAGGACCGTCCCTTGCTGGAACGCGCACGCGCCTTGGCCGACGAGCTCGTCGAAACCGAGGGCCCGCTCTCGGACGAGGTCGAGCGAGCGTTCGCCGGCCGGGACCTCTCGGCCGCCTGAGCCCGTATCCCGAACATGAACCGCCGCGAGTTCCTCGTCGGCGCGCTGGCGTTGCCCGTTGCCCTGCGTTTCGCTCCCGGCGCGCTCGCCGGTGGAACGCCGGTCGCACTCGTCACCGCGGATACGCAAGCTCGCGTCGCGGTCGTCGAGCTCGCCACCGGCAAGATCCTTCACTCCATCCGCACCACCGCGGGGCCTAGGAGCATCGAGAGCGTCGGGGGCAAGCTCGGCGTCGTCTGTCATACCGCGCACGGCGTCGTCTCGCTCATCGACGGGCCGAGCCTGCGCGTTCGTCGCGTGGTCGGCCGCTTCGACCAACCTCGTTATACCGCCGCCGGGGGGAACGGCCGGCACGTGTTCGTCACCGACTCGGGCAGTCACGAGGTCGTAACCGTCGACGTGCTCACCGGCCGCACCGTGGCCCGCGTCGGCGTGGCTGGACCAGCTCGACACCTCTCCATCGACCCGAGCTACAGGATCCTGTGGGTTTCTCTGGGCGCGAAGGCCGAAGAGGTCGCGGTAGTCGACGTGTCGCGACCGCTGGCGCCGCGGCTCCTGCGCCGGTTCCGGCCCCCGTTCCTCGCGCACGACGTCGGCATGGCGCCCGGCGGGCGGCACGTCTGGGTCAGCTCGGGCGACCGCGGCGCCCTTGCGGTCTACGACCGGCGCACGGGGGAGGTTCTGCGGAGACTGCCGGCGGATGCGCCGCCGCAGCACGTGACGTTCCTCGGCTCGCACGCATACGTCACGAGCGGGGAGGACGGGACGCTGCGTGTGCTGTCCTTGCAGGACGGCCGGGTGGTGCACACGACGAAGGTGCCGTTGGGCTCGTACAACGTGCAGGAAGCCTTCGGCTGGATCGTCACTCCGTCGCTCGATCGCGGAACCTTCTGCGTCCTCGACCGGCAGGGTCGCCTGAGGCATCGCGTGCAGGTGTCGCCCTCCTCGCACGACGCCTGTTTCGTGATGACCGTCTGATTCGGCCCTAAGGTTCGGGTCGTGAAAGCGGCCCTCCTTCTCCTGGTCGCAGGTGCGTTCGCGACGGCCCCACCGCAGCACTCGTGGACGCTCGCGCACGCGCGACGCGTGCTCGAGGGCAGGACGTACGACGTGATCGACGCAAGCCAGTCCGACCGGCCGGAGTATCAGCTCCAGTTTTCGCCGCGCGCGGCGAAGTCGCTCGGCAAGCGATTCGTCTTCGCGGGTCTTGCGCACGACACCTTCACGGACCGAGACGTGCATGTTCAGTTCAGGTTCAAGCGACCGGGGCGGATCGTAGACTTCCGCGGCCCTGCGGCTGACGTGACGCAGCCGCCGTTCCCGATCCACGCGACCTTCTACTACGCGTGGTATCCGGAAGCGTGGCTTCGCGATCCGGTCTTCCCTTACAGCCGCTTCCATCCATCACTGGACTACTACAGCGATTACGACGCGCGAATCGTGCGCGAGCACATCGATGCGATGCTCTACGCGCACCTGGATGCCGGCATCTACTCGTGGTGGGGCCCGGACGGCTATCCGCAGACCGATGAGCTCTTCTCACGCTATCTCGCTGCGGCCCGGACGACGCCGTTCCGCTGGGCGATCTACTACGAGCCCGAGGGGTACGGCAACCCGAGCGTCGAGAAGATCCGCTCCGATCTGGAGTACATCCGCGACCGCTACGCAGCGAAGCCGGGCTACCTGAAGGTCGACGGCCGCTTCGTCGTCTACGTCTACGGGAGCTCGGAAGACGATTGCGCCGGCATGGCTACACGCTGGCGTGAGGCGAACACGGTCGGCGCCTACATCGTGCTCAAGGGCTTCCCCGGCTTTCGGACGTGCAGCGCGCAGCCGGATGCCTGGCATCAGTACTCGGCGGCCCTCGCGGAGTACGATTTCTCTCCGGACGCCTTCATGATCGCCCCCGGCTTCGACGAGCGGAGCGAACCGGCGCCTCGGCTGCCGCGCGATGTGAGCCGATGGCGGAGCGACATCGCCGACATGGTCGCGTCGAACGCGCATTGGCAGCTGGTGCTCACGTTCAACGAATGGCCCGAGGGCACAGCTGTCGAGAGCGCCCAGGAGTGGGCGACGCCGTCCGGCTACGGGGCGTATCTCGACGCCCTGCACGAGCTCCTTCCTTGACATGTGACCATTAGGTCACCTATCATCTCGAAAATGGCCGACGATCCCGTCTTCAAGGCGCTCGCCGACTCGACGCGGCGTCTCCTCCTCGACCGGCTCTACGAGCGTGACGGCCGCTCGCTCACGGAGCTCGAGTCAGATCTGGAGATGACACGCTTCGGCGTCATGAAGCACCTGCGAGTCCTGGAGGACGCAGGGCTGGTCGTGACGAGGCGCTCGGGCCGGGAGAAGCTGCACTACCTGAACCCGGTCCCGATTCGCCTGATCCATGACCGGTGGATCGATAAGTACACCGAGCACCGCGTTTCGGCGCTCGCGGATCTCAAACGCGAACTGGAGGAAACTGCATGAGCACGATGATCCAGACGACCGTGCAGATGTACGCGGTCTTCATCAAGGCGACCCCGGAGCAGATCTGGGACGCAATCACCAAGCCGGAGTTCACGAGCCGCTACTTCTACGGCAGCCTCGTCGATTCGAGCTTCGAGGCGGGCAAGCCGTACCGCAGTTGGTCTCCGGACCGGGAGAAGCTCTGGGTCGACGGCGAGGTTCTGGACTCCGACCCGCCGCGGCGCCTGAGCTACACCTGGCGGGCCCTCTACGACGAGGAAACGGCGGCTGAAGAGCCGAGCCGCGTGAGCTGGGAGATCGAGCCGCAGGACGGGGGCGTCTCAAAGCTGACCGTCGTGCATGACCAGCTCGAGCGCGCGCCGAAGACCGCTGAGAACGTCGCCGGAGGGTGGATGTACATCCTCAGCGGGCTGAAGACGCTCCTCGAGACCGGGGAGCCGCTCGCCGGCTGACTGAACGAGGGGCGGGACGGCGTGGCGCTGTCCCGCCCTACACTCGCGCGCGTGAGGATCATCGGCGGCTCGCGCAAGGGTCACACCATTCAGGCACCGAAAGGGCTCGACACGCGCCCGACCTCGGACCGCGTGCGCGAGAACGTCTTCAACATCGTCGCGCCCTGGGTCGAGGGAGCGCGGGTGCTCGACCTGTACGCGGGTTCGGGCGCGATGGGGCTCGAGGCACTCTCGCGCGGGGCCGAGGCGGCAGTGTTCGTGGAGTCCGATCCGGAGGCCGTGCGCGCGCTCGAACGCAACCTCGACAAGCTCGGTCTCACCGGCGCGCGGGTTGTTCGGCTCGGCGTCGCCACGGGGCTCGCGCAGGAAGCCGGCGCGGGCAGAAAGTACGATCTCGTGCTCGCGGATCCCCCGTACGCAATGACCGACTACGACTCCCTCTCCCGTTACCTGCCCAACGTGCTCGGCGACGACGGACTGCTCGTCTTCGAGACGGCCGCGAAGACCGAGCCGGAGCTTCCCGGACTCGCCGTCCGCACGTCGCGCAAGTACGGCTCCACGCGGGTGACGGTGTTCGAGCACCCATGATCACCGCGATCGCACCCGGTTCGTACGATCCCGTCACGAACGGCCATATCGACGTGATCGGCCGCGCTGCGGGGATCTTCGACCGCGTCGTCGTGGGAGTGGTGGGGAACCCGCAGCACAAGACGCCGATGTTCACGCTCGACGAGCGTGTCGCCTTCCTGCACGACGCCCTCGCAGACCTTCCGAACGTCGAGGTGGACGTGTTCTCGCAGCTCGTCGTCGACTTCGCGCGCAAGTGGAGCGCCAAGGTGATCGTGAAGGGCCTCCGCGTCATCTCGGACTTCGAGTGGGAGTTCCAGATGAACCAGCTGAACCGCACGCTCGCGCCCGACGTGGAGACCGTCTACGTGATGGCCAGCCCGGCCGTGAGCTTCGTCTCCTCGAGCGGCGTGAAGGAGATCGCGGCCTTCGGCGGGAAAGTTGACGAGCTCGTGCCCGAGGCCGTTGCCCGCCGTTTCCAGGAGCTTTTCCCGGATGGTCGCCCCGGTACCCCGGAGAATCCGCAAGAATAGGAGCCCATGGACGTTCTCGTACTCATCGACAAGCTCGACGACCTCGTTCACAACGCGAAGGCCGTGCCCCTGACCGACCAGGTCCGGATCGACCGCGAGGAGATCTACGACATCCTCGACCAGATGCGGGCGACCATCCCCGAGGAGATCAAGCAGGCCCGCTGGATCGTGAAGGAGCGGCAGGAGATGCTCGCCGAGGCCAAGCGCGAGACCGACCGGCTACTGGGCGAGGCCCGCGAGCAGGCTGTCCGCGAAGCCTCGCAGACGGAGATCGTCAAGATCGCGGAGCGGCAGGCGCAGGACATCGTCGATGAGGCGCGCCGGCAGGCGCGGGAGACCAGGCTCGAGATGGAGGACTGGGCGGACTCGATTTTGTCGACGCTCGAGGTCAACCTCGAGAAGTTCCTCAGCGCGGTCAAGCGCGGACGCGAACGGTTGCACGAGCGTTCGCAGGAGAGCGTCGTCGCCGGCGTCGCAGCCGGCAGCATCGACGATTCTCAGTCGTACAGCTAGCCGAGCAGCACCGGTTGTAGCTCCAGCTCGGCGCAGACTGCCTGGGCGGTCTCGACGAACGCGCGCGCTGCTGGTGTCCGGTAACGGTCGCGGTGCCAAGCGAAGGAGATGAGTCGCGGCTGCAGTTTGGGCAGCTCGATCAGCTCCGTGGCCTCGTCGTCGGGATCCATCGTCAAGCGCGGGACGAGTGCGCTTCCGACCCCGGAGGCGACGAGCGCCTGCACCGTCTGGTTGTGATCGGAGCGGAAGACGAAGCGCAGAGGGCGCCGGGCATCGCTCTCCAGTTGGGCCAGCGACCTGCAGTACTTGTGTCCGATCAGATCGAGCTCGGCCAGTTCGCGCCATGCGGGCGCGGCATCGCGCTCTGCGAGCGGAGAGCCGGCTGCTACGACGAGCACGTACGGGTCGCGCAGCAGTTCCACCGACTCGAACGGGCCGTCGGCGAGCGGCAGGTCGGCGAACGTGAGGTCGAGCTCGCCGCGTTCGACGAGGCCGAGCAATTCCAAGTCGTCTGCGGATTCGGTCAATGTGACGTTCACCTCCGGCCAGGCGGCGAGGAAACGGCGCATCACCTCCGGGAGGATCCGTTGTCCAACGCTCTGGAAGACGCCGACGCGAAGAGTGCCCGACTGCCCCTCGGCGAGAGCGGTGAGGTCGGCCTGCGCAGCGGCCACGCGCGCTGCGATCGCATCTGCATGGGTTAGGAGCAGACGGCCTGCCTCGGTGAGGGAAACCGGCCTGGGACCGCCCGGCCGCTCGATCAGGCGGTGGCCGACGATCCGCTCGAGCGTGGCGATCTGCTGGCTGACCGCCGATTGGGTGTAGCCCAGGGCAGTCGCCGCCTTGCCGAACGAGCCTGCCCGCGCAACCGCTTCGAGAGCCAGGAAGTGCCGCAGCTGAACCCCGAGCCAGCTATCAGTTCCCATAATCGAAGTCCATCATAACTGGATTTGTCCTAATGGCCCTCCAAGGCCAATCATGAGGGTATGACAGGCATCCTCGACCTGGTGTTCCGCTCGATCTAACGCCTCGTGACCGGAGCATTCGCCCGCCGCTCCCCAGCCGCGGTGGCTCTCGCATTGGCCACCATCTACCTCGTCTGGGGCTCGACCTACCTCGCGATCCGGGTCACCGACCGGACGATGCCGCCGTTGCTGATGTCCTCCGCGCGGTTCCTGATCGCGGGCGCGGCGCTCTACGCGTTCGCTTCGCGCGGCCGCGCACGTC
>CATPAS010000258.1 GCA_955652075.1 uncultured Gaiellaceae bacterium
GGGGCGCAGTTCCATCCCATGGTCGCAAAGGCGTTCGTGGCAGTGCAGCGGCGCATCGACCCGGCCTCCGTTTTTTCGGCCGAGGAACTGGCAGAGCTGCGCGGGGCGTCCGCTCCATACAGGATCGGGCTGGCCGGCCCCGGTGAGCTGAAGGAGCGCCCGGAGCTGATCGCGCTCGGCGGCGTCGTGCTCGCGCTCGCCGGGCTCGGGTTCGCTCAGAACTGGCTCGCGGCCTCCGGCGCCGGCATCGCCGTTGCCGGGCTGGCGCTACGCGCCTTGGTCCGTCTGCGGGCCGAGCGGGCTGAAGCGGCGCTGCATCGTGCTCTCGGCACGGGAGAGGAGCGCGGGCGCGTCTTCGTGCGTCTCGCTGAGACCGTCGCGCGCGTCTGGAAGCACGACTGGATCGCACTCATGGCCTGGGACGAGGACGGGCTCGGGGGCTCGATCGAGCAGGCGCGCGGGGCTGACCCACTTCCGGCCGCCGCGCTGACCGGCTTGCTCGTGCGCGAGGCGGAATCGGGCCGCGACGCCATTGTCGCTCCGGGAGTGGATTTCGGCCGCAGCGGAGTCGTCGTCGCCCTCCCCTTGCGGCGCGACAACAGCGCGCTCGTGGGCTTCCTGGTCGTGGCCGCGCCGAAGCTGCCGCCCCGGCATGTCGAGCTCGCCCTGCTCGGTTCCCTCGACGAGATCGGGCTCGCCCTCGCGGACCGTCCGGAGCTAGACGGACGCGGGAGTCAGAACGCCCAGCCGCTCCAGACAGTCGCGGATGAGCGCGACCTCGCCCTCGTCCGCCTCGACGAGCGGTAGGCGGAGGCCACCGACGCCATGGCCAAGAAGATTCAGCGCCGCCTTGATCGCGATGGGGTTGATCTGGACCTTGAGCAGCTCGTACGCCGGCTGGAGCTCCTCGTCGATCTGGCGCGCCGCGTCCACGTCACCCTCGTGGAAGGACCGGATCATTCGCTTGACCTGAGGTCCAACGACGTGCGTGTGTACACAAATACCGCCGATTCCCCCGAGCTCGAGGAACGGAAGGATCAGGACGTCGTCTCCCGCGTAGAGCGTGAGGTCCGTCTCGCTGACGATGCGCCGGGCCTGGACGAGGTCGTCATTCGCCTGCTTGACCGCCCGGACGCTCGGGATCTCGGCCAGCTCGGCGATCGTCTCCGGCTCGAGGTTGACGACGACACGGCTGGGAATGTTGTAGACGACGATCGGCCTGTCGCTGACGTCGGCGATCGCACGGAAGTGCTCGACGATCCCTCTGGCGGTGGGCTTGTTGTAGTACGGCGTGACGACGAGGAGCCCGTCTACACCGAGCTCGTGCGCTTCACGCGTCAGGTGGACGGAGTGGGCCGTGGAGTAGGTGCCGGTCCCGGCGACGACGGTCGCCCGCCCGCTCAGCGTGTCGACGGCGACGCGGAACAGCTCGAGCCGTTCGTCGTCCGTGAGCGTTGGACTCTCCCCGGTCGTGCCGGCGACGACGATCCCGTCTGAGCCATTCTCGACGAGATGGAGCGCGAGCTCGCTGAAGCGCTCGAAGTCGATCGTGCCGTCGGTCTTGAAGGGGGTGACGATCGCGGTGAGGGCCTCGCCCAGCACACCACTAGTCTACTCGGCGTGGGTCTGACGATTCGGGATGCCCTGGCTGCTGACGCGACTGCGATCGCAGCTTTGCTCGGGCAACTCGGTTACGAGACGGAAGTCGCGACCGTCGCGCCAAGGCTCGAGCGGCTCGTCATCGTCGGCGACCGCGTCGTGGTCGCCGAGCTCGATGACGAGGTTGTCGGCCTCGCCCATCTGCACGCCTCGCCGACGATCGAGCACGAACGACCAGCGGCGAAGGTCGGCGCGCTCGTCGTTGCCGAGTCACATCGCGGCGAGGGGATAGGCCGCGCGCTCGTCGAGGCAATGGAAGCTGAAGCGCGCGCACGGCGCTGCGCGCTTCTCTTCCTGACGACGGCAGCACGTCGCGAGGACGCGCACGCCTTCTACGGTCGCGTAGGCCTCGAGGAGACGGGCAAGCGCTTCACGAAGACTCTGGACTGACGCCGAGCCAGTAGTCGACCCATTCGTCCTGCTCAGAGGAGCGCGTCCAGTCCGAGCGTCAGTCCGGGCGGCAGCGCGCCGAGCCGCTCGAGGGCGAGCAGGACGCCCGGCGCGAAGGCCTCGCGCGAGAACGTGTCGTGACGGATCGTGAGCAGCTGGCCGTCGCCCCCGAACAGAACCTCCTGATGTGCGACCAGACCCGGCAGGCGGATCGAGTAAATCGCCGGGTCGCCACCGACGAGCTCTGCGGTCGCCTTGGCGGTCCCCGACGGGGCGTCCTTCTTCGCTTCGTTGTGCAACTCGACGATCGCCGCGCGGGGCATGTGCGCGGCGGCTTCTCTCGCGAACCGCATCATCAGCACCGCCCCGAGCGCGAAGTTCGGCGCGTGAAAACAGGCTATCCCGCGCTCCCGCGCCGCCGCATCGACGCGCGCGTGGTCGAACCCTGTCGTGCCGATCACGCTCGGAATCCCTCGGTCGAGCGCGGCCCTGACGTTCGCTTCGACCGAGTCGGGAACGGTAAAGTCGACCATTGCCTCGGCCGCGTCGAGGTCGACGAGCTCGTGACCCGCCTGCTCGAGCGCCGGCGCCAGGACGCGCCCGACCTTGCCGCCGCGCCCGTTCAGGACGAGCTTCACGCCGCTCGCGCGAGCACTGCCGGATTGATTCGGCGCGCTGCGCCGCGAAACACTCGCTCGTTCGGCCCGATGCCGGAGATCGAGAGCTTCTCGGGAGCGAAGAGGAGCCCTGCGAGCTCGGCGACCTCTCCGGGCTCGACTGCCTCGATCTCCGCGATGATCCGCTCGAACGAGAGCAGCTCCGTGTCGGTGATGAGCGACTTCCCGAGCCTGGTCATCCGATTCGACGTCGACTCCATCGAGAGCATGATCCGCCCTTTCAGGTTCTCCTTCGCGCGGGCAATCTCTTCCGGCCGGAGATTCCCCGCCGCGATGTCGAGGAGCTGCTCGCTCGCGATCTCCACGCAGGGCCCCAGGTTCTCCTCCCGCGTCCCGACGTAGATGCCCACGAGACCCGTGTCGCTGTACTGGGACGCGAACGAGTAAACGGAATAGGCCATGCCGCGCTTCTCGCGGATCTCCTGGAAGAGGCGAGACGAAGCCGAGCCGCCAAGAATCGAGTCGAGGATCGACGCCGCGAACCGACGAGGGTCGGAGCGCGCAATGCCCGGGGCGCCAACGCACACGTGGTACTGCTCCGTGTCCTTCTTCGCAAAGCGGAAGCCGGGTGGCGGTGCCTTCACGAGCGGCCGCCTGGTGCGAGGGCCTCTCGCAGGCGGCCGCTGCTGGCTCTGCGCGCGCTGGAGCATGCGGAGGAATTTGTTGTGCTCGACGTTCCCCGCCGCCGCGATCACAACGTTGTCGCCGGCATACATCTGGCGGTGATAGGTGGAGAGGACACGTTTCGTCACCGACGAGATGACGTCGGCCGTGCCGATGACGGGACGTCCGAGCGCGTGACGTCCGAAGACCGCCTCCGAGAAGAGATCGTGCACGAGTTCCTGAGGGGTGTCCTCGTACATAGCGATCTCCTCGAGCACAACGTCCCGCTCGGAGTCGAGGTCGGTGAACGCGGGCGCGAAGACCATGTCGGTCATCACGTTGAGAGCCGTCTGGACGTGTGCGTCGGGCACCCGCGCGTAGACCATCGTGTGCTCCCGCGAGGTCGCCGCGTTGAGCTCGCCGCCGAGACCGTCGAAGGTCTCCGCGATCTGCTGTGCGGTGTAGGCGCGCGAGCCCTTGAAGAGCAGGTGCTCGAGGAAGTGAGACACGCCGGCCTTGG
The DNA here is from genome assembly GCA_955652075.1 of uncultured Gaiellaceae bacterium. GTDB lineage: Bacteria > Actinomycetota > Thermoleophilia > Gaiellales > Gaiellaceae > 3-1-20CM-4-69-9. Next base: position 3,850 of record CATPAS010000258.1, read on the forward strand.
CGTCGGTCTCGTCTCGCGAGCCCGCGCCGATCCAGAAGCCGAGGGCGACGGAGCGGACACTCGGAACCCGTTCCGAGATGACCCGTTCGCCCGAGTCGAGCTCGGAGAGGACGTATTTCTGCACCACGGCATTATCCCGGCCCGGCCTGCTGCCAGGCGGAGGAGCTACCCCACGCAGAACGGATTCCCGTCCGGGTCGCGCATGACCGTGAACGGGATGGTCGTGCCGGCCTTTGTCTCCACGACCGAGGCGCCTGCACGGGTGAGGCGCTCGACTTCCGCCTCGCGGTCGTCGGTGGCGAAGTCGAGGTGGATCGGATACGAGGCGGGCCGGGACCTCTCGCGGCGTTGGAACAGAAATCGCGGACGACCGCCGTCGGGAGGCCGGGTGGCATAGAAGGAGGTGAGCTCCCGCTCGTCCATTCCGGCGTCGCGCAGCTGCTGCAGGAAGCCCTGGTCGATCTCCTCGTCGGGCCAGTCGAGGGCGTTCGCCCAGAACCGCCCGAGGTACTGTGGTTCGGCACAGGAGAACGCCACGTTGCCGATGTAGCGGTGCGGCAGCGCGCTCGGCGGCGACTGGATGCAGAAACCGTTCCCTTCGGGGTCTCGCATCACGGTCCACTTCTCTTCGAGGTCTCCCACACTGTGCGATTTCGTCTCGACGAGACGTCCGCCGAGCTCGAGCACGCGAGCCAGCTCGGCCTCGCGGTCGGGGACGTTGACGTCGAGGTGCATCGGCAACTCGATCGTCGGCGACTTCGGCATCCGGTTGAAGAGGAGGCGCGTGCCCTCACCGCGGGGATCGGTAGCCAGACGGCTGTCGCCGGCGGCAGCCGTCTCGTAATCGAGCAGTGTGGCCCAGAAGTCGGCAACGCGCGTCGGCTCTTCGCAGGAGAAAGTGACGTGTTGCAACCGAAGCACGAGGGCCATCCTACGACGTGCGACACGAGGCCTAGGCGCGCACCCCCACCCTCAAAGGGTGGGGTTAACACCCGCCACCCTCGGAATCGACGATAC
>CATPAS010000259.1 GCA_955652075.1 uncultured Gaiellaceae bacterium
GGCGTCACAGGTGAGGACGCGGTCGAGATCGCGTTGCGCACCGCGCTGCTCGCGACCGCCAAGCCCGGCATCGTCGCGTTCGACGGTGCGTATCACGGCACCGGCCTTCTCGCCCTCGCGGCGACCGGTATCGAGCGCTTCCGCGAGCCCTTCGCGGCGTGGCTGCCGGAACCGGTGCACCGACGGACCTACGGCGAGGATCCCGGTGTGCTCCCCGAGAATGCAGGAGTCGTCATCGTCGAGCCGGTCCAAGGACGCGCGGGCGCGCGTGTCCCGCCGGACGACTTCTTGCCGACCTTGCGCGAGCGCTGTGACGAGGCGGGCGCCCTTCTCGCCGTCGACGCGATCTTCACCGGCCTCGGCCGCAGCGGAGAGATGTGGCCGGGCTCCGAGGTGGCAGACGTTCTCTGCGTCGGCAAGGCGCTAGGCGGCGGGTTGCCGATTTCCGCGGCGCTCTTCATTCGCCCAGGGCTGGAAGAGGTGTGGAACCTCGGCGAGGAAGATGTGTACACGCACACGCACAGCGGCAATCCGCTCGCGTGCGCGGCCGCGCTCGTCGTCCTGGAGGAAGTGCAGAAGCTGCTGCCGCGCATCTCAGTCCTGTCGGAGTGTTTTGCAGCTGCGGGATGGCAAGGCAAAGGGCTGCTACGGACGAGGCCGGGCAACGCGGCCGAGGCACATCGTGCCGGCGTCCTCGTGATCCCGATCCCCGCGTCCGAGGGAAGTGCCGCACTGATTCAGGCTGCGCCTCCGTTCACGCTCACCGACGAAGAGTTGAACGAGGCCTTCAGCCGGCTGGGCTAGGGCGGGGGCCGGTCCGCCAACCGGCCTTCTTCGTGGTCAAGTGAGCTTGATGAGCCCGGCGTTCGACGGCGTGAAACCGCAAGCGTTCAGTTCGGCATTGTCGAATCGCCCCGCCATTCGTAACTGATCTCCATGCTCAGGACTTGCGCGCGTAGAGAAGGAACGTTCCAGGGATCCGTGCATCGTGGCGGCGGAAGTCGTCGCTGCGGGCCGGATATTCCTCGAGCGCGCGCAGCGCAAGCCCTGCGCGTGTGGCGGCGTTCACGATCTGGCCCAGCCGCCGCGACCCCTCGTCGAAGTAGTTCTCGCGCCAGTGCATCAGACCGTCCACGCACAGTGCGACCGGATGATCCTCGAAGAGCAGCAGCTCGCCGTCGGAGCGCAGCGCGGTGGCGATGCCGCGCATCCAGTCTTCGAGGTCGGTGATCGGCAGGAGCGACCCGAGCCCAGCGTAGACGAGGTCGAAACGGCCGCGGCGCAACTCTGCCGGCAGCGCCTGGGGATCGGCCTGCACCCAGAGGATGGAAGGCCACCGTTCGCGCGCCAGTTCGAGCGCCTGCCCGGAGGAGTCGACGCCGGTGACGATCGCTCCGAGCTCCGCGAGCTCGGCTGTCGACTCGCCGGTGCCGCACTGCAGGTCGAGGACGCGCTTCTTCTCGAGATCGGCCAGCGCGTGCCGGACCGGCTTCGGCAGGCCGAGCTCGCCCGACAGCGCCGCTCGGCGTTGCCGGTGAATCTCATCCCACGCGCGACGGTTGTGCTCGGTCGGTTCCATCAGACGAGCAGCGAATAACCGCCGTCGAGGATCAGCGTGTGCCCCCGCACCATCTCCGCGTCGGGCGAGCTGAGGTACGCGACCGCAGCGGCGACGTCGTCGGGCTCGACGAGGCGGCCCGCCGGCGTTCGTGTCGTCGCTGCGTGCAACATCGCTTCACGATTCGGGAAGTGATCGAGCGCCTCCGTCTCGACAACGCCTGCGGAGATGGCGTTGACACGGATGCCGCGCGGAGCGAGCTCGACGCCGAGGTAACGCACGACCGATTCGAGCGCCGCCTTGGAGGTCCCGACGAGTATGTAATTCTCGAGCACCCGCTGCGCGCCGAGCGAGGAGATCGCCACAATCGACGAGCCGCGCTCCATGTCGGGTGCACATGCGCGCGCGAGCGACAGCAGGGCGCGCGCATTTGCGTTCAGCGTCCAGTCCCAGTGCTTGTCCTCCGTCTCGAGCGCGGGCTTGATCACCCCGGTGGCCGCGTTGTGCACGACGACCGCGTAGGGGCCGTGCGACGCGAGCTCGGCGATCACCGCCTCCGACGCGACGTTGCCCCGTACCAGCACGGGCTGGGCGCCGGCCTCGCGAATCTCCTCCGCCGCCGCCTCCGCGGCAGCATCGTTCCGCATGTACCCCAGGGCGATGCGCGCAGCGCCGTCTGCCGCGAGCCGCAGCGCGATCGCCTTCCCGATTCCCCGCGTCCCGCCCGTCACCAGGACGGAGCCGCCTTTGACCGGATTCATTTTCGACCAGGGAGCGGATCGTGCGCGGGCGCCGTGCTCGGGATCTCATCCCACCCGGGCCTCGACCTCGGCTCGCGCGGGCCCTCCTCGGCCTTGGATGACGCGAAGGCGAGCCGTTCGAGGACTTCGATCCTCTCCCGCGCGTACTTCTTCACGGGATGTCCGTCCGACAACTGCACCACGAGCTCTTCGACGCGCGCCCGCAGCTGGGGGGCGAAGTGCGGCGTCGCCGGCCCGACGAGCGCGTCGATGTCCTCTTTGGTCGGTTCCCGCATGGGCGCAAGCCTAACTGGGCCGGCGTGATAGTGGTCGCGCGGAGCGAGTGCTACTGGAGCGGTGCGGCGATGTACACGCGCACTTCCAACGGGCCCAACGAGTCCGTGAACGACCCGCCGCTTGCCGTGACCGTCTGCTGGCCGTCGAGGCTGCGGAGCACGCGGTCGCCCAGCGCCGGGACGTTGATCGACGCTGTCGCTGCGGCTCGGCTCGCATTCACCACGATTACGTACACGGCGCCGTTGTGCTCGCGTGCCCCTGCCTTCACCGGGCTGCCCACCGAGACGCTCGCTGCGATCGCAGGCTCGACGAGAGCAGGGATGAGCCCTTGGATCTCGTGGTTCGTCCGCGCGATCTCTGCGCCAACCTCGGCGCTCCAGTTGTTCGGGAAGTAGCCGATCGCATGCGCGCCGCCGGCGATCGAGAGCCAGGCTTCCGCGCGAACGGTCTCCGGGGTCGGGTCGAGCTGCTGGCCCATGCAGTCCATGCGACGCGCCTCGATCCACTGGAAGGTCGGCCTGCCCCGGCCCAGTGCCACCAGGTCGAGCTGCGAATCGAACACGTCGCCGAAGCTGTCGAAGCGGCACCAGTTCTGCAGCGGGTAGAGGTCGAACCCGAGCACGTCGGCGCTCGCGGCCAGGGCGGGATACATCCCCTTCCCTTGCGGGAGCGGGTTGGCTCGGCTGTAGAAGTGGTTCGTCAACGTGAGGAAGCGGGGGCCCGATCCCGGTATCTCCGGAACCAGGCGCAGCGCGTCGGCAGTCGTCAGGTCGGCGGGAAGGTGCGTGTCCCATTCGTCGGGCAGGTGCGTCCCGACCGTGCCTGCGCGGGCCGCAGGGGACGCTTGCGCGTCGGCGAGGACGAGGCCGCGGCCGGAGACCCACTTCGCGAGATCGGCGCCGGTGCCGCAGCCGTTGCCCATGAAGAGGTCGATGCCCACGGCCAGATTCGCCGCAACCGCGTCGGGGCACTGGGCCCAGACCAGCTTCGGGAATGACGGCTGCCCGTTGAGCAGGATGGCCCCACCGGAGGTCGTCATCTGCACAGGGCCCGAGAGAGCGGGGGTCGTGAGCAAGTACTCATCGACCTGTGCCGGGCCGCCGTCGTTCACCGCGGTGACGGCGACCTTGTAGGAGCTCGAGAACGTCAGTCCGGTAACGGTCGCCTGGTGCTCTGTCGTCGCGGTGCTCGGCGCCGTCCAGATGACCGGCGCATCGAGCCCGTAGGCGATCCGTGACGTCGCCGGCACGCTCGTTCGCCACGCGATCGTCGCGGAGAATGGGGTAAGGGAGATCGTGTGCACGTTCTCGATCTGCGGCGGAGGGCCGGTCGGTGCAGCGGGCGTCGTCGTGGTCGCGGTGTCGCCCGGCGAGCCGCTCGTAGGCGGAGCGGTCACGCCCGGCAGGGCGAGGAACCTCAGGTCGCTGACGTACGGCGCGTTGAAGGTGACGTCGGGGGAGCCGGCTGCGCTCGAACGCGAGCTGTAATTCGAAGCCGCACTTCCCTCGACTCCCGACACGCGTCGGAGACCAGGGCTCGACGGTCCGCCGGTGTCGAGGCCCACGGCGGCGACGGGCCGCCCACTCGGGGGTGCGAAGGTGAACGGCGCCTGGGCTCCGTTCGGGGTGCCTGACGCGACCGGGACCGGGGTGGAATCGGATCCGGGCAGGGCGATCTTGAAGCCGATCGTCGAACCGGCAACGATGGCAAGCAGAAGCCAACAGACGGTGCGCAGGGGCACCCTCTAGGAGTCGGCTTTCTGGGGCTGCGCCTCTCCCTCGATCGAGGGATATGAGCCGGTAGCGTGCGGCCTCCGTGCGCCGTCCGACCGCCGATTTGATGCTGCTCGCGACGGTCAGCCTGTGGGCGCTCAACTTCACCGTCTCGAAGTACATCCTCGACCACGGGTTCCGCCCGCTCGCCTACTCGTCGATCCGCTACGCCTGCGCCGCCCTCATCTTCGCCGGCATCACCCTTGCCTGGGAGGGCTCGCTGAGGATGGCGCGCCGCGACCTGCCGATCATCGTCTTCTGCACGGCCGTTCTCATCTGGAACCAGTTGAGCTTCGTCTACGCGCTGCGCTTCACGACCGCCTCCACGGTGGCGCTCCTATTCGGGACGCTGCCGATCTTCACGGCGCTCCTCGCGCGAGGAAGCGGCGTCGAGCACCTGCCGCTCCGCTTCTGGATCGCCGCGGGCCTGTCTTTTTCCGGTGTCGCCCTCGTGGCGCTCGGATCGGGCGGGAACCTGTCTGCGAACCTGAAGGGCGACGTGCTCGCGCTGGTCGCCGCTGCAACTTGGGCGGCCTACTCCGTCGCGATCGGGCCGCTCATGCGCAAGTACACCCCGTTCAGGCTGAGCGCCGTGTTCCTGCTTGCGGTCACGGTTGCGCTCTCAGTGGCGGGGTCGCGGCAGCTCGCGCATCAGAGTTTTGATTTCAGTGCCCTCGTGTGGATCGGGTTCGCGTTTGCGGTGCTCGGGCCGCTCGTGATCACGAACCTGCTCTGGTTCACGGCCATCGACCGAGTCGGCCCCTCGCGGGCGTCGCTGTTCGCCAACCTGCAGCCGTTCCTGGCCGCGCTCGTTGCCCTCGCCCTGCTGTCGGAGCCGATTACGACGGGGCAGATCGTGGGGGGCGTGGCGATCGCGGGCGGGATCGTGCTGGCCTCGCGGCGGGGTCCTGTCCTCGTGCCACCTGCCGAGTAAGCTAAGGCCGTGGGGCAGAACGCGGACTTCATGCCCATCGACGGGTGGGACCACCTCGAGCTCTACGTCGGCAACGCGAAGCAGGCGGCGTTCTACTACGAAAACGCCTTCGGTTTCACCAAGACGGCGTATGCCGGGCCGGAGACGGGCGTGCGTGACCGTGCGTCCTACGTGCTCGAACAAGGCGACATCCGCTTCGTCTTGACGAGCGGACTGCGCGGCGACAGCGAGATCACCCGCTTCGCCTGTGCGCACGGGGACGGGGTCAAGGACACGGCGCTCACCGTCCCGGACGCAGGTGAGGCGTACCGCCAGGCCGTCCAGCGGGGCGCCCGCGGCGTGGTCGAGCCGCGCTGGGTCGAAGACGACTTCGGGCGCGTCGAACTGGCGACGATCGCGACCTACGGCGAGAACGTCCACACGTTCGTCGACCGCAAGGACTACACCGGTCCGTTCCTCCCCGGCTTCCAGGAGATCCCGCCGACGAACGGCAGGCCCGCGACCGGCGTCGGCCTGAAGGCGATCGACCACGTCGTCGGCAACGTGGAGCTCGGCCGCATGGATTACTGGGTCGAGTTCTACGAGCGCACGATGGGCTTCACGAACATCATTCACTTCGCCGACGAGCAGATCCACACCGAGTACTCGGCGCTGATGTCCAAGGTCATGGCCGACGGCGAAGGAAAGATCAAGTTCCCGATCAACGAGCCGGCGGAGGGCAAGCGAAAGAGCCAGATCGAGGAGTACCTCGAGTACTTCGGCGGGCCCGGCGTCCAGCACGTCGCGCTGCAGTCGGAGGACATCGTTCGCACCGTCGAGACTTTGCAGGACCAGGGAATCGTGTTCCTCGCGACGCCTGATGCGTACTACGAGGACGTCGGCGATCGCGTTGGTGAGATCGGCGAGGACTGGGACGACCTGCGCCGGCTGCGGATCCTCGCCGACCGCGACGAGGACGGCTATCTGCTCCAGATCTTCACCAAGACAGCGCAGGACCGCCCGACGCTCTTCTTCGAAGTGATCGAGCGCCACGGCGCGCGCGGCTTCGGGGAGGGGAACTTCAAGGCGCTGTTCGAGGCGATCGAACGCGAGCAGGCCTTGCGCGGCAATCTCTGA
>CATPAS010000260.1 GCA_955652075.1 uncultured Gaiellaceae bacterium
CCGAGCACGGCCGCCATCGCCTCGAGCGCAGTCCGGATGATGTTCACCTCGGGCTGTTGCGCCGTGAGCGAGACGCCCGCGGTCTGTGTATGGAAGCGCATCAGCCAGGAGCGCGGGTTCTTCGCCCCGTAGCGCTCCTTGAGCTCGCGCGCCCAGATCCGGCGCGCCGCACGGTACTTCGCGATCTCCTCGAAGAAGTCGAGGTGCGCGTTGAAGAAAAACGAGAGCCGGGGCGCGAAGTCGTCCACGTCCAGCCCTCGCTCCAGCGCGGCCTCGACGTATGCGAAGCCGTCCGCGAGCGTGAACGCGAGCTCCTGCGCCGCGGTCGAGCCCGCCTCGCGAATGTGGTAGCCGGAGATGGAGATCGGATGCCACAGCGGCATCTCCTGCGCGCAGAACTCGATCATGTCGATGACGAGCCGCATCGACGGCTCCGGCGGGAAGATCCATTCCTTCTGCGCGATGTACTCCTTGAGGATGTCGGTCTGGATCGTCCCGCGCAGCCTGGAACGCGGCACGCCCTGTTCCTCCCCGACACAGAGATAGAACGCCAGCAACATCGCCGCGGCCGAGTTGATGGTCATGGACGTGGACACCTCGTCGAGCGGGATGCCCGCGAAGAGCGTCTCCATGTCGTGGAGCGAGTCGATCGCGACACCTTCCCGGCCGACCTCGCCGAGCGAGCGCGGATGATCGGAGTCGTAGCCCATCAGCGTCGGCATGTCGAACGCCGTCGACAGGCCTGTCTGCCCGTGCTCCAGGAGATACCGGAAGCGCTCATTCGTCTCCTCCGCCCCACCGAAGCCGGCGAACTGGCGCATCGTCCAGAGCTTGCCGCGGTACATGGAGGGATAGACGCCGCGCGTGAAGGGATAGACGCCCGGATAGCCGAGGTCGCGTTCGTAGTCGAGCTCGACATCGCCCGGCGTGTAGAGCGGTTCGTTCTCGAGGCCCGAAATCGTGGAAAAGAGCTCACCCTCGCGCTCGGGCTTCGCCTCGTAGAGCTCACGCTTCCACTCGGCGGTCGAGTCGGACCGCGCGCGCGGATCCTCGGTTGTGGCCATCCTTCGTTCGATTCTACGGGCGTGATTCAGGCTCCTGCTGTCCGCGCAATCTGCCGATATTCCCACGGTGGAGAAGATCGTGGCGGTTGTCATTTGTGGTCTCGTAATGCTTTCGGCGGCAGCTGCGCCGGCGGCTTCGTCGAACGGCGACCTGCTACGGAGGGCATCGCAGCTCTCCCAGCTCCCGGTCCGACGGGTCGTCCCGCAGAAGATGCTCGGGGGTGCGAGGTACGACGCGGCACTGCTGCGCGCCGCCTACCAGGAGTACCCGCGCTCGCTCCGGAGCGTCGACGCGGCGCTGTATGAGCGGCTCGGGCTGACGCCCCGCAGCCTGAAGGCACAGCTCACCTCGGACACTCACGCGTCACGTGCCTGGTACGACCCGGCGGCGCGCAGGCTGCTGCTCCGACGAACACCGGCGCCGCTGTCGGCACGGATCGTCAACGAGCTCGTCCGCGCCCTCGTCGACCAGAACTTCAACCTGCGGCGGATCGCGGGACTGCGCGTGCGGGACCGCGACCGCGCGCTTGCGGCCAAGGCAATCGTGGACGGGACGGCGGCGCTCGCGTCGGGCGTCGGTGCGAGCCCCGTGCGCGGCGCAACACCGCTCGATCGTTTCTTGCAGTTCGAGTCGAGTCTCGGCCCGGGAAAGGCCCTCGCGAAAGAGTTGCGCTACCTCGGTGGTTCGCGCGCGCTGGCGAGTGCACTGCGCTCGTTTCCGCAGACGACCGAACAGCTTCTGCACATCGACAAGTTCCTCGAGCGAGAGCCCGCACTCCCGGTCCGCCTGCCGACTCTGATCGGGGATTGGAGGCTCAGCGCGTCCGAGACCTTCGGAGAGCTCGACGTCCGCAGTCTGTTGCGCACGTTCGGTGTGTCGAACGCTTCCGCCGTCGCCGCCGGCTGGGGCGGCGGACGGATCGGGCTCTACGTCTCACCGACAGGAGAGACGACCGCGGCACTCTCTCTGCAGTGGGACACGATCGACGACGCGGTGGAGTGGCGCGACGCGGTGGGGCGCTACGTCGGAGCAGCGTTCCCCGGTGCGATAGCGCGCGATTGCCCGCCGCTCGACCGCTGCTGGTCAAGCGCGTCGACCGTTGCTTCCGGCGTCCTCGGAACCACGAGCGTCTTCGCAAGCGGACCGAGCTCCGACGCTCTCGCAGCAGCCCTGATCGCGCAGAAATAACCCTCGACTCGAGCCTTAGGCTTGCTGCTGGCCCAAGGCCCGCACCTCAGCCGCGTAGCCTCCCGCTTTGGCTCTAGATCCTGGCCGGGCAAGGATTCCTAAGATTTCAGTACCCCAGAGGGGGGATTTGCGGAGAATCCATACCCGTTAGAGCCGCGAAACCCCTCAGGAAGCCCGTCGGGCACGCCGATTCCTCCATTCGGAGCCACGTGCAGCAATTGGCGCGTGGATGGAGAACATGGCGAGCTTCCCGGACCTGCGGCCTCATCGGCGCTCGGCGAAAGCCGAGCGATCGGCCGCGTCCAAAAACAGGGTTCGTCTTCTCTTCGCGGTCTCCGCCGCGCTCCTGCTCACCGCCTCTCTCGCCGTCACCGAGCTCGCCACTCTCCGCGGCGCGAAGGCACACGACGCAACGGCATTCCTGACGAGGGAGCTGGGTCCGCCACTAGACTCGGCCCCCCTCGTCAGGGAGCCGGCGCGGGGAGTTACGGTCCGGATCCGGCCCCGTGGCTTCGCGGTCAAAAGCCCTGCGGGCTCCGTCGGACTCGCCTCGCACGACGTTCCGTCCTCGTCATGGACGCACTTCACGCACGGCGTCTCCCGGCGGACCAATTTCGGTCGCGAGTCCGTAGTCGTTGCCGGTGGGAAGACCGAGCAGTTTTTCACGGTCGAGCAGCATCAGGGTCTGCGCACCTGGCGCTGGGCGATCGACTCCAAGCTGATGCCCCGCGTCGGCGGCGACGGCTCCGTGGTCTTGGGAGACGGTGCAGCCAGCTTCCGGATCCTGCCAGTCGCCGTGCTCGACACCTCGGGTACGAATATCACGCCTCACGGAGCCCGCTGGCAGATCGCGCGGGCGGGCCGCGCCTGGCAGCTGCAACTCCGGCTTGACGACGCAAAGCTGTCGCTGCCATACGTCATCGACCCCGCCGTGACGACGTTCCGCAACGGCCAGGGTGGAAACAACGGCACGGGTGCGACGGCGACCCTCACGATCAACAAGCCCGTGGGTGTCGTGCAAAACGACTTTCTCATCGCCCAGGTCACAATTCGCGGCGGGACGAACATCGGCGCGATCACCGCGCCCGCCGGCTGGACCTTCGTGCGGCGCGACGACTACACCAACGTGAACGCCTCCGCCGTGTACTGGAAGGTCGCGACGGGCGCCGAGCCGGCCAACTACCAGTGGAGCTGGCTCGGCGGGGCCGCGAAGGCCTCGGGAGGGATCGCTGCCTACTACGGGGTCGACAACAGCGCGCCCATCGACGCCCAGAACGGCCAGGTCAACGGGACCAGCACCACGAACATCGGGTTTCCTTCCATCAACACCGCCACCGCGAACACGCGCCTGATCGCCTTCGCGGGAAGCACGTCCAGCCCGTCCACGAACGTCACGCCGAACGCCGGCATGACGGAGCTGTACGAAGACGCCTCGGTCAGCGGCGTGAGCACGCGCAATGAGGCCGCCGACGAGGTTCGCGCGGCTACGGGAGCCACCGGTACCCGCACGGCGACGACCGACCAGATCGGCTCGTCGGTCGGGCAGCTCGTCGCTCTGAAGCTCGACGTCACCAATCCGACCGGCTCGCTGACCGCGCCGGCGGGGGGCGCGACCGTGCGCGGTAGCGCGGTTGCGGTCTCCTCCAACTCGGCCGACGGTCAGTCCGGGGTCGCCAATGCCCAGTTCCAGCGCTCTCCGGCCGGGGCCGGCATCTGGACGAACATCGGCGCCCCCGACACCACCAGCCCCTACTCGGTCAACTGGGACACGACCGCCGTCGCGGACGGGCTCTACGACCTACGCGTAGTCACAACGGACAATGCCACGAATTCGTTCACCTCCGCGCTGGTCACCAACGTCCGTGTCGATAACACGCTGCCGACGAACGCGCTCACCGTCTCCTCGAGCTCACCCGCGGGTAGCGTGTTCCAGAG
>CATPAS010000261.1 GCA_955652075.1 uncultured Gaiellaceae bacterium
CTTCCGAGTTGCGACCGGGTTGACCGCGATGCGAGGTACGCGCGCACGGACGGGATGTTGCGTTCGGCGATCGCGTCGGCCACAAGCTGGCGTTCGTCAGTCCCGTACCGGTCGGGCGGAATGTCTTGCGAGAATCCGAGGATGATTCCGGCTCGCACGTGTCCCTGGGGCGCCAGTGCCTCGCCCAGATCGGTCCAGGTCGCGGCCGGCACGATGGCCGCGACGGGGAGTTTCTCCACCGCGGCCTTCCAGACGAGACCGCCTCCATACGACGCACCTTCCAGGCCCACGTGACCTGCGTCGATGTTTGGATGCGCCGTGAGCCAGGAGAGGAGCTCGCGCAGATCGGCGAGCTCGCGGGGACCGTCGAGGGTGAACATGCCCTCGGACTCTCCGTGAGCCCGGGCGTCGTAGGTGAGAACGGCGTAGCCTTCGGGAGCGAGGAAACGGGCCGCCAGGGTGTTCGTCTTCCAGTTGTTGAAGTCGGCCCTGTTGCGTGTCATGCCGAGCCCGTGCAGCAGGATCACCGCCGGCCAACCGGCGGGTGGAGGCGTTCCTTTCGGCTCGAAGTAGCTGACGCCGATGCGGACGCCGTCGCTCATCGCGACCTTCGTATCGATCTGAGTGAACTCCCCTGCGGCAGCGCGGCCTGCCGGTAGCAGGGCCGCCAGCGCGACCGCGAGCACGACGAAGAGGCGGCGCACGAGGTGCACAGCGTAGCCCGGCTATACGATCGCCGTGTGGATCCGCGGCCGGTGGGCGTGTTCGACTCGGGCGTGGGCGGCCTGACCGTCCTGCACGAGTGCCTCGTGACCATGCCGCACGAGGACTTCGTCTACCTCGGCGACCACGCACGCTTGCCCTACGGGCCTCGGCCGTTGGACGAAGTCCGCCAGTTCGCGCGCGAGATCGGCGCCTATCTGCAGAGCCAGGGAGTCAAGCTCGTCGTCAACGCCTGCAACACGGCGACGTCCGCTGCTCTTCCCCAGTTGCAGGAGGATCTCGACGTCCCGGTCGTCGGCGTGATCACGCCGGAGGCGCACGCCGCTGTTCAGGCGACGCGCAACCGTCGCATCGGTTTGCTGGCCACGGAAGGCACGGTCGCCGCAGGAAGATATGCGGAGCTCGTGCACGCCCTTGATGCCGGAGTGAGGCTCTTGCCGGTCGCGTGCCCGCGCCTCGTGCCGTTGATCGAGAGCGCGGACCCATTCGGAGCCGAGACGACGGAGGCGGTGCGAGAGTACGCGGCGGCGCTCAAGGACGCCGAGGTCGATACGGTCATTCTCGGCTGCACGCACTATCCGTTGATCAGGCCCATCTTCCAGCGCGTCTTCGGCCGCGACGTGACTCTCGTGTTCTCCGCCGAGGAGACTGCACGCGAGGTCGCGGAGACACTCGCGCGGAAGGGCTACGAAAACGACGCGCGACGTGAAGGCTCGTATCGTTTCCTCACCACCGGCGACCCCGATGCGTTCCGGGAGATGGGCGCGCGCTTCCTGCAGCTCCCCATTGCCGAGGTCGAGCACGTCGAGCTGGCCGCACTGGGTGCGGCGGCGTGATGGCGAGGAACGACGGCCGTAAGCCCGATGAGCTCCGCGCGCTCGATCTGATCCCCGATTTCCTCGAGCAGCCCCACGGCTCGGTGCTCTACGCGCAGGGCAAGACGAAACTCCTTTGTACTGCATCGATCCAGGAAGGTGTGCCGCGTTGGTTGTCGGGCAAGGGCCGCGGCTGGTTGACGGCGGAGTACTCGCTGCTGCCTGCCTCGACCGGGGACCGCACCGACCGTGAAGCGTCTCGAGGCAAGCAAGGCGGGCGCACGATCGAGATCCAGCGGCTGATCGGCCGCTCGATTCGTTCGGTCACCGACTTCGAGGCGCTGGGCGAACGGACGCTCTGGATCGACTGCGACGTGCTGCAGGCCGACGGTGGCACTCGTTGCGCGGCAATCACGGGTGCGTACGTGGCGGCGCGCCGTGCGCTCGACAAGTTCGGCCTCTCGAAGGCGTTGCCAGGCTCCGTCGCCGCGGTTTCGGTGGGGATCGTCGACGACGAGGCGTTGCTCGACCTCGACTACTCCGAGGACTCGCAGGCCGAGGTGGACATGAACGTCGTCATGACCGGCGACGGTGCGCTCGTCGAAGTTCAGGCGACGGCAGAGAAGACGCCGTTCACCCGTGCGCGGCTCGACGACCTGCTCGAGCTGGCGGCGATCGGCATCGAGGAGCTCGCCGCGGTACAGGAGGAAGCCGTTGCTGCAGCTCGCGTCTAGTCAGCTGCCGACGCTCAACTGGGACGAGTCACTCCTGCGCCTGGCGCTCGCCGCGCTACTCGGCGGGCTGATCGGCGTCGAGCGCGAGCTGCGCGAGCGCGAGGCCGGCCTGCGCACGCACCTACTCGTCTCGCTCGGCTCGGCCCTGTTCACGATCGTCGGCGCGTACGGCTTCCACGCCTTCCTCAATTCCGGAGCGAGTGTCGTGCGCGCGGATCCGACGCGAATCGCCGCGCAGATCGTCACCGGCATCGGCTTTCTCGGCGCCGGCGCGATCATCCGGCAAGGGCTCTCGGTGCGAGGGCTCACCACCGCCGCAACCTTGTGGGTCGTTGCAGCCGTCGGTCTCGCTGCGGGCGCCGGCTACTACAGCGTCGCGGTGATCACGACGGGGCTCGTGCTGCTCGCCCTCTGGCCGCTACGCATCATCGCGTACCGGATCCTCGTTCGCTTCCGACCCGAGGACGGGCGGCTGCTCGTCGCGCTGCCGGCCGGTCAGCCGCCGGGCGAGGTGATCGACGAGGTCGAGAAGGCCGGAGCACGCATCGCATCGCTCGAGGTCACCCAGGAAGGCGACCGCCGCCGCCTCGAGTTCGACGTCGTCTTGCCCCGTGACACTCCGGCGGCGCGCATCGTCGGGCGCATCGCCGACCTGGAGAACGTCGTCGAGGTGCGGTGGACGGACTGAAGGCGAGGCTCGCCTCGCGCAACGCGAACAAGGCGCGCGAGCTCGAGCTGCTGCTGCCCACCTGGAGGATCGAGCCGCTTGAAGCTGAGGACTACCCGGCCGAAGACGGCGCCACGTACTACGAGAACGCGCGCGGGAAGGCCCTCTTCGGACGGACGCGGGCCGAGCCGGACGAGTGGGTCATGGCGGAGGACTCCGGACTTGAGGTGGCGGCGCTCGCCGGTGGCCCGGGAGTCCAGTCGGCCCGTTCGGGCGGCGACGATCCCGTCGGCTGGCTGCTCGACCAGCTGGCCGGGGTCGAAGACCGCAGCGCGCGTTACGTCAGCGAGCTCGTCGTCGTCTCCCCGGCCGGCGAGGAAGTCCGCGGCACGGGCACGCTCGAAGGCCGCATCGCAGAACGATGGCGCCCAGGACAGCGAGAGCACGTAGAAGTCGAATTTGCCGGGCTGGTTTTGGCGCCGATCCTGGGCGGCCGCCGGGCCGGCTGTGAGCAACGCCGCAACGATAGCGAAGATGGCGAAGACCATGCGATCTGACATGCGACCCGTGGAACGACGCGCGAGCCGAAGATGCGTGAACCGACGATGTGTAAGC
>CATPAS010000262.1 GCA_955652075.1 uncultured Gaiellaceae bacterium
CCCCTGCAACAGCCCTCGTGCGCAGCGCCCCGGCGTCGGAGCCGGCCTCCGCCTCCGTGAGCGCGAACGCGCCGAGATGCTCGCCACGTGCGAGCGGCGGAACGAAGCGCGACCTCTGCTCGTCGGTGCCGTACGCCAGGATCGGCAGCGTCGCGGCGCTCGTGTGGACCGCGACCGTCACCCCGACGCCCGCGTCCGCGCGCGAGAGCTCCTCGAGAACCAGGATGTAGGAGAGGAAGTCCGCGCCAGCTCCACCGTACTCCTCGGGGACGCATGCGCCCATCAGCCCCAACTCGGCAAGCTTGCCGAAGAGCTCGCGCGGGAAGTGATGCTCCCGATCCCACTGGGACGCATGCGGATCGATCTCGGCCCGCGCGAAGTCCCGCGTGAGCGCCTGGATCTCCCGCTGGTCCTGCGTGAGGTCGAAGTCCACTGCGCAGGCGATGATACGTGTCCGCTTTTCGCGGGCAGCCCCGCCCGCGCCGTCGGGCCGTCCTAGGCGGCGGCGATCTCGCGACGGATTTCGCGGAGCACCGGCTCGACCGTGACGAAAGCGTCGACGACGTCAGGATCGAACTGCCGTTTGCGCTGCTCGAGGATCTCTGCATGTGCAGCGCTCCAGCTCATGGCGCGACGGTAGGGCCGATGGCTCGTCATGGCGTCGAGCGCATCTGCGACGGCGAAGATGCGCGCGCCGAGCGGGATCTCGTCGCGGGCGAGGCCGTCGGGATATCCTCGCCCGTCCCAGCGCTCGTGATGCGAGCGCACGATCTTGAGGCCTTCGCCCTTGAGGAACACGACGCCCGAGAGCATCGCCTCACCGAGCACGGTGTGCGTCTCCATCTTGCGGCGCTCGGCCGAGCTGAGCGGGCCGGGCTTCTGCAGGATCCCGTCCGGAATCCCGATCTTTCCAACGTCGTGCAGGAGGAACCCGTACGGCGTGCTCTGGTCCCGCGCCACCGTCCCCCCGCCGACGGCTCCGGCGAGCGCCGTGGCATAGCTCTCCACGCGCTGCGAATGCGCGCGCGTGCCGGTGTCCTTCGACTCCAGCGCACTCGCGAGCGCCGAGACCGTCTGGAGGTAGGCGCTCTGCAACAGCTCGCGCTGGCCGCGCTCGACCTCGAGCATGTGCCTCAGGTCCCGCGCGTAGAGGAGCAGCGCCTCGTCGGGGCCCCGGGTGCGCTTCTTCGTCGCCCGAAACGGAACCCCGAACAGGCCGCCCGCAAGTCGTTCCGCAACCGCGAGCAACTCGAGCGGGCTGAACGGCTTGAGCACGAACGCATCGGCACCGGCCTTCTTCGCCGCTCCGCTGGTGCCGCGGTCCGAGCCGGTCAAGAGCACGATCGGGATGTCGCGGGTCGCCGGCGCAGCCTTGAGCTCGGCGCAGAGCTCGAGGCCGGTCGTGCCGGGCATGTTGACGTCCAGCACGATCACGTCGGGCCGGGCGCTCCGGATCTTCCGGCGCGCAGCAACGGCGCTTTCGGCTTCGACCACCGCGACGTCGGCAACCTCGAACGTCGTCTTCACCAAGGTGCGAAGCGCAGGATCGTCGTCGACCAGCAGGATCCGCAAAACGCGGTGCCTCCGTTTCCCAGAACTGAGTGCTTTTGTCGGCAGGAGGCCCGCGAGACTTGAGCCTCCCTAAGGGAGACGCCGCGACCGGCGAAAACCCTCCACGCCCGGGCTTTTTATGCGTTCCTAGGAATATTCGTAGAACCCTGAGCCGGTCTTTCGGCCGAGTTTTCCTGCCGCCACGAGCTCCCGGAGCAAGGGGCAGGATGCGTACCGGTCGTTCCCGAGGCCCTCCTGCAGAACCTCCATGATCGCGACGCAGGTGTCTAGACCGATCAGGTCGGCGAGAGCCAGCGGCCCCAGCGGGTGCGCGAACCCGAGCTTCGCGATCGTGTCGATCGCCTCCGCCTCGGCAACGCCGTCGTGAAGTGCCCACACCGCCTCGTTGATGAACGGCATCAGGATGCGGTTCGAGACGAAGCCGGGAACGTCGTTCGCTACCGCCGGGGTCTTTCCCAGCTCGCGCGCGAGCGCAGTGATCGCGTCGGCGGTCTCGTCCGAGGTGTCGCGTGCACGGATGATCTCGACGAGCTTCAAGACGGGAACCGGGTTGAAGAAGTGCATCCCGATCACCTTGTCGGGACGTCCGGTCGCGGCAGCCAGCGAGCCGATCGGGATGGATGATGTGTTCGACGCGAGCACGGCCTCCGGCGGCAACTCGGCGTCGGCTCGCCGGAAGATCTCCTCCTTCACCTCCGCGTCCTCGACCACGGCTTCGATCATCAGGTCGGCGGATACGAGATCGTCAACGGCCTCGACGCGCGCCAGGACTTCCCGCGGAGCGGGACCGCCCTTCTGCTCGAGCTTGCCGAGGCTCTGACGCATCGCTTCGAGCGCGCGATCGGTTGCACCCGGCTGTGCGTCGTGCAGCGACACGCGCCGTCCGGATGCCGCGACGACCTGAGCGATGCCGGCGCCCATTTGCCCCGCGCCCACGACCAGCACGTGCTCGAAGTTCATGTCCGCGACCCTATGCCGCTACGGACGACGGCGGCGTCCGATGAAGAGCCCAAACGGCAGCAGCAAGATCAGCGGCAGAAAGAAGACGTGCCCACCCGACAGGACGTAGACGAGCACCGCGATTGCGAGTCCCGCGAGAAGCACGACGAGCGCGAGTGGCATGGTGGATGTGTCACCAC
>CATPAS010000263.1 GCA_955652075.1 uncultured Gaiellaceae bacterium
GCTCATACGAGCACGCCGGTACCCACTCGCCGCCATTCTCGGCTTGGGCTCGTTCGTGCCCATCGTGCTTGCGCTCGGAACGCGCACCCCGATCTATGCGGAGCTCTGGCACGCGCTGCCGCCGTTTCGCTTCCCACGTGTCCCGGAACGACTCCTGCCGATCGCCTCTCTGTGCATAGCGGCGCTGTTCGCCTACGCCGTCGCACAGAGCAGGCGCACAATGGTCGCCGCGTTGGCCGTCGTCGTGCTTCTGGTCGACCTGCACGCGCACGTCTACGGCAAGTCCGGCGCCGGCAATCCGGCGGGAGCGACGCCTTCCGCGGCCGGCCGCCTCCTCGAGCTTCCTGTCTTCGATCCCGGCGTCCATTACGGCAGCGTGTACCTCTGGTACGACACCGCGGCGCAGCGGCAGCGGCCCGGTGGCTACTCGACGACGGCGCCGAAGCCGGCGAAGCCGCTTGCGGACCGCCTCCAGCGCCTCAACTGCGGCGACTGGAGCGGCGACATGACAGGCGAACTGGAGCGGCTCGGCGTCGGCTCGATCGCACTGCATCGCGGGCTCTACGTCGACAACCCGGCCGTGCCGGCTACGGCCTGGTTCGCGACACGGGGTCTCCTGGCGCACGGCTGGAAGGTGCAGCGCAGCGCCGGCCCCGTCTGGCTCTTCGAGCGCGGCGGCATCGGCATCGCGCCGAAGCGCGTCGAGCCGGCACGCTCGCTACCCGTCTTCTGCCAGGGCTGGTTCGCGGAGACCGCCGGTGTGGGCCGGTACATGAGCGGGACGCATGCGCCGTTCTGGATCTACGGCCGCGGCAGGTTGAGGCTGGAGTTCGCTCCGTCTCCGCTACGTCGCCGCGTGACGATCGACGGCCGGCCCGGGCTCGACCTGCGAGGTCGCGGCTGGCATCTGGTCGCCGTCGACGTGCCGCAGTTGGTGAAGGTCGAAGGACAGAACCACCTCGTCGGACTGAAGCTGATTCGAGTCGCTACATCCCCATAGCGTGGTACCCGGAGTCCACGTAGAGCGTCGTCCCCGTGACGTTCCTCGCGTCGTCCGAAAGGAGATAGGCCGCGGCCGCGCCGACGTCGTCGGCGTCGATGTGCCGGTGGAGCGGCGAACGCTCCTCCACGATCGCCTCCATCGTCGGAAAGCCGGCGATCGACCGCGCGGACAGCGTGCGCACGGGCCCGGCCGAGATCGCGTTGATGCGGATGTTCTTCTGGCCGAGATCCCACGCGAGATAGCGCATCGACGCGTTGAGCGTCGCCTTCGCAACGCCCATCACGTTGTAGTGAGGAACGGCGCGCTCGCCTCCGAGGTACGTCATGGTGACGATCGAGCCGCCGCCGCGCGCGTCCATCAACGGCTCCGCGGCACGCGCACACGAGACGAGCGAGTAGGCGCTCACGTCGAGCGCCATCCAGAAGCGGTCCCGCGGCGTGTCGGTGAAGCGGCCCTCGAGATCCTCGGCCGCCGCGAAGGCGACGGAATGGACGAGCAGGTCCAGGCCGCCGTCGAATGCTGCGCCGACTTCGCGGAAGACCCGTGCGACGTCCTCGTCGGAACGGACGTCGCACTCCGTCACGAGTGGGCTGGAGACGGACCCGGCCAGATCGCGGACACTCTTCTCGATCCGTTCTCCCTGGTATGTGAATGCGAGCTCGGCACCGGCGTCCGCGAGTCGCTTCGCGATCGCCCAGGCGATCGACCGCTTGTTCGCGACGCCGAGCACCAAACCCCGCTTGCCTTCGTAGACCCCGGTCACACCGCGAGCATAAATCCCTTCCGCTAAATTGCGGTCCCTTGCGCCGTTCTGTGGGTCTCCTTGTGGTCGCGGCGGCGCTCTCGGCGGCCATCCCCGCCGGCGCGGTTCTCGTTCCGATCCACCGCACCTTCGGCGATCTGACTTTGCCGCGCGTTCGCAAGGGGACGCTCACCATCCCGCGCAACCAGGCCTCCGGCCGCGTGCGCGTGATCGTCGGCCTCCCCCTCCCCGCCCTCGCGTCCTCTCAGAGCCGAGTGCTGTCGGCACAAGCCGGCAGCCGAAAGCTGGACGTCGCGAGTGCTGCTTCGCGCAGCTATCTCGCGCGCGTCGCCGCCGCGCAGCGCGTCGCAGCGGCACGACTCGTACGCGCGATCCCGCAGGCGCGAATCGGCCGCCACTACCAGGTCGTGCTCGACGGGTTCGTCGTCTCGCTGCCCGTGACGAAGCTGCCGGCTCTGGCGCGCCTCCGCTTCGTGCAGAAGATCTATCCCAGTGTCCGCTACCACCTGGCAACCGACAGCAGCCCCTCGGTGATCGGCGCTACCGAACTGCAGACGCTCACCGGCGCCAAGGGCGACGGGATCAAGATCGCCATCGTCGACGACGGCGTCGACAGCACGAATCCGTTCCTGAGTCCAGCCGGCTACTCCTACCCGCCGGGCTTCCCGAAGGGCGGTCGGAAGTGGACGACGCCGAAGGTCATCGTCGCGCGAGCGTTTCCCGGACCGAACTCGGGCCGGCCCGGCCGGCTGCCGATCGACCGAGCGGATTCGTTCCACGCGACTCACGTCGCAGGCATCGCAGCCGGCGATTCCGGCACGTGCTCGCCGGGCGGCCGCGACCATCCCCCCACGTGCGGGCTCTCGGGAGTCGCACCACGCGCGTGGATCGGCAACTACCGCGTCTTCAACGTGCCGACGCCGATCGGGGACATCGCGAACACGCCCGAGATCGCCGCCGCGTTCGAGTTCGCGGTGCGCGACGGGATGGACGTCATCAACTTCTCCGGCGGCGGCGCCGAGACGGAGCCCACAAACGACGCGATGATCGAAGTCATTCGCAACGTGGCAGCTGCCGGCGTCGTACCGGTCATCTCGGCCGGAAACGATCGCGACCGGTTCGGGATGGGCTCGGTCGGCTCGCCGGGATCGGCTCCCGAGGCGATCACCGTCGCGGCCGTCTCGAACACCCACGTTTTCTCCCCCACGCTCTCCGTGAGCAGGAGCGGAGCGCCCGCCGAGCTGCGGAACATCGCGATCGCCGGGGCCGGCGGGACCGCTTTCCCCAGCGGTTTCGCGTTCACCGCCC
>CATPAS010000264.1 GCA_955652075.1 uncultured Gaiellaceae bacterium
ATGCGGCGCTCGCGATCGTCGAGCTCCGCCTGGGTCTCCGCCAGCGCTGCTGCGCGGCGATCGAGCCCGGCCGACTGCTCTGCGAGCTGTTGCTCGATCTGGGCGTCGCGGCCCGAGGTGTCCATCTGCTCGTTCAAAGACGCGCGCAGATGCTGCTCGCGCGCGAGCGATGCGTTCAGCTCGCCTCGGAGCGCCTCGACCTCCGTTTCCTCGATGACGGGCGCTGCTGCCGCGATCGCTTCGGCCGGCGACCTCGGCTCGGGCGGCGTCTCGCCCGCGTGGAGCTTCGCCCTGAGTCCGGTGCCGAAACCGCCTTCGGTGCCATGCTCGGCCACTGACACCCCCCTCTCCTTAGAACTTGAAGAACGTTGAGAGGTTGAGGAACGCGGGCCCGAGCACCACGAGGAACATCGCCGGGAAGATGAAAATGACCGTCGGGAAGAGCATCTTGATCGGTGCCTTCATCGCCTTCTCCTCGGCGAGCAGCTGCCGCTTGAGGCGCGTGTCGCCGGCCTGAACCTTCAGGATTCGACCGAGCGAGATGCCCAGCTGGTCAGCCTGGATGATCGCCCGCACGAAGCTGGCCATCTCCTGCGACGAGCTGCGCTCGGACATCTTCTTCAGCGCCTCGCTTCGGCCCTCGCCGATGCGGATCCCGCCGAGCGCGAGCTCGAACTCTTCGATCAGCGGACCGTCCATGTGCTCGGTCAGCTTCTGCACCGCGCCGTCGAAGCCGAGGCCGGCCTCCACACTCACCGACAGCAGATCGAGCGCATCGGGAAGCTCGGCCGACACCGCAGCCTGGCGGCGCTTCACACGGCCGTTGAGATAGACACCGGGAGCGAGCGCTCCGATGGCTCCGAGGCCGAGAGCGATGAGAACCGTGACCTTGGGCGTCATCGCGCCTCCGAGAGCGAAACCGAGGAGGATTCCCCCGAGGCCGAGGATGCCCTTGGCGCCGATGATCGTCGTCGGAGACGTTCTCCGCATACCTGCCGCCATCAACTTCTGCGACACGGCCTCCACCGACAGACGCGGATTGACGCGGAGCACGAGCCGGGCGGCCTTCGCCACGAACGGGTCGAGAGCACGCTCGCGGAAGCGCGGCAGCTCACGCCCGGTGACAGTGCGGAGGCGACCGTAATTGGCAGCACGGTGCACGAGGTTCCGCCGGTTTCGCATCGGCGTGGTGGCGAGCTCCGCGAAGAAGAAGACGGCGCCCCCGATGGATGCGATTGCAAGGATCAGGATCAGTGACATGTCATCAACCTCGGAATGAGACGATTTTTTTGAGGATCAGGGAGCCGAACCCCATCATCACCAGTCCGATGAGGATGAGGATATGACCCGTGTGTGAGTAGTACAGCGGGTGCATGTAGGTCCTGTTCACCAGCGTGATCACTCCGGCCAGGAAGAACGGGATACCGATGAGCGTGTAGGCCGACATTCGGCCCATCGCCGTGAGTGCGCGGATCTTGCGGGCGAACTGCTGCCGCTGGCGCACGGTGTCGGCGACCATGTCGAACAGCGTCGCGAGCGAACCGCCGACCTGTCGCTGAATCGTGACGGCGGTGATGGCGAACTCGAAGTTCTTCGAGGCCATGCGCTCGGCCATCTCCAGGAGCGCATCGTCCATCGGCCGGCCCAGGGAGGCCTCGGTCAGTACGCGCTTGAACTCGTCGTTCGCAGGTGGATGACCCTCGTCGACAACGGCCTGGAGGCCCTGCTTGAACGAGTGACCGGCCTTGAGCGAAGCGGCGATGGTGATCAGAAGATCCGGCAGCTCGTCTTCGAACGCCTTCAGCCGCTTCTTCATCTTGAGCCAAACCCACGCGCCCGGGATCATCCCGGCCGTCACGGTCAGCGCGACCAAGACCATGAGGGACGCCCCGAAGAGAAATGCGAGCAGAGCCATGAGCACCGCGGCGCCGACGGTGATCCAGACGAACTCGACCGTTCGGAGCTGGATGTCGGCGCGTTCGAGCATCCGGCTGATCGATCGCCACTGCTTGAGGTGGCCAAGAGCCCTCTCTGTGGCCGCGAAGATGGACGAGAGCGCCTCGTTGCGCCGCTCCTTGCGGTTCTTTTTCGAGTTTCCCTTGCCCTCGCCGGTATGCGCGACGATTCGGCTGCGGACCCAGGAGCCCCGGATGCCGGCCAGGAAGAAGAGGCACCCGAAGAGCACGAGGGCCGCGACGGCGATGGCAAGCGCAAGCGGGCCGCCGGGGCCGTAGGCGTTCTTCGGAAGGAAGCTCGAGGGGCCGGGAAGGGAGGTGCCCTTACCTGCGGGAATCGTCGCGAGCTGAGTGGTCGAGCCCTCGCCGACGATCGACGCGGTGAGCCGCACATGGTCCCCAGGCCGAGCGGCAGTGAGGTACTGGACTCGCCATGTCTTCTTCAGCGCGTCCGCGATTGACGTGTAGACGCGCGCCAGCTCCGAGGTCGACGCGGCGCCATAGTACTGACCGCCTGTCGAGCGCGCGAGCTGAGTGAGCGGGCCGGGGGTGAATCCCTGGCCTTCGATCCCAATCGAGTAGATCGCAGCGTTCGCCTCGTGGGCCGCCTTGATCGCGGTTGCGAGCGAACCGCTGCTGGCGTTGTCGGCCCCGTCGCTGAGCACGATGATCACGCGCCCCGGCAGCGGGTTCCCTTTCAACTGGTTGGCCGCCACGATGACCGCGTCGTAGAGTGCTGTTCCTCTGACGCGATCCGTCGCCATGCGCCCGAGCGGGAGGTCCGCGTCGCGCTGGACGGTCGAGAAGGGAGACAGCGTCGACACCTTCGATCCGAAGGCGATGACGGAGAGCTCGTCGGCGGCCTGCTTGGCCGCGACGAATGCTCGCGCAGCGGCTGCAGCGTCAGCAAGCGGCTTGCCCCGCATGGACTGCGAACGGTCGATCAAGGTCGCGATCGCCTTGACGCTCCCGAGGTTTTGCGCCTGGAAGCCGGCGACCGGTGTGCCGTTCTCCCACAGAGTCGGTCTGCCGCCACCCGTGGGCGTATAGATGGATGCGCGGATCGTCGGGTAGGACGTCGTGTCGACACCCCGCAGCTGGACCGCCGCACCTGCGGCGACCGGAACTGCGAGGAGGATGAACGCGAGCCCGGCGACGGCGAGCCGGATTCGGCTCATTGAAATGCTCCCTTGAACTTCGACGCTTGGTGGCCCTGGCCGGCTGCCGGAGCTTCCGTGTCGTCCTTGCTGAAGAAGCTCGACTGGAGCATGACGCCGTTGGCGGCCATCTTGTCGAGGAAGTTCGGCTTCAGGCCGGTGCACATCAGGGGCGTGAGCAGGCGCACGCCGACGCCGCCGGTGGCCGTCGTCTCGTCCGGCGGCTTCGCGTGGAAGATGTCCTGCAACGTGATCACCTCCGACTCCATGCGGAGGACCTCCGTGACGTGCGAGATCCGGCGCGAGCCGTCGACGAGACGCGTGATCTGGACGAGCAGGTCGAATGCGCTCGAGACCTGCTCGCGGATCGCCCGGAGGGGAAGCTCCACACCGGCCGTCAGCACGAGAGTCTCGAGACGCGAGAGTGCGTCGCGCGGAGAGTTCGCGTGGATCGTCGTCAGCGATCCTTCGTGGCCCGTGTTCATCGCCTGGAGCATGTCCAGGGTCTCGGGGCCGCGGACCTCGCCGACGATGATCCGGTCGGGCCGCATGCGCAGGGCGTTGCGGACGAGCTCGCGGATCCGGATCTCGCCCTGGCCCTCGATGTTCGGAGGCCGCGACTCCAGCGTGATGACGTGCTCCTGCTGGAGCTGGAGCTCGGCTGCATCCTCGATCGTGACGATGCGCTCGTCGCCGGGGATGAACGCGGACATCGCGTTCAGCGTGGTCGTCTTACCGGTGCCGGTACCGCCGGAAATCAGGACGTTGAGCTTGCCCTTGACGCAGGCCGCGAGGAACTGCGCGGCCTTCGGCGAGATCGAGCCGAACGAGATCAGGTCGTTCATCGTGTACGGGTCGCGCGCGAACTTTCGGATCGTCAGCGTCGGGCCCTTTAGTGCGAGTGGTGGAATGATTGCGTTGACACGCGAGCCGTCCGGGAGACGCGCGTCGACCATCGGCGAGGCCTCGTCCACGCGGCGGCCGATCTGGGACACGATCTTGTCGATGATGCGAAGCAGGTGCGAGTTGTCCGCGAAGGACGCCGGCACGCGCTCGATCTTGCCCAGCCGCTCGACGTAGATCTGGTCGTACGCGTTCACCATGACTTCGGTAACGGAGTCGTCACGGAGGAAGTTCTCCAGCGGCCCGTAGCCGAGAATGTCGTCTGTGATCTCTCGGATGATCTGACGGCGCTCTTCGCGCGTCAGCGGCGTCCGGTCCAGCACGAGCTGCTCCGTAACGGCTCGCGTGACACGTTCACCCAGGTCGCCGGACCCGGTCGACTCGCGCTTGAAGAGCTCGGCACCCAGCGTGGCGATGCACGCGTGGTGGATGCGGGTCTTCAGCTCGGCATACGGGTCCTGCGTGGGAGACGGGGAAGCCGTTTCATGGCTGTGCCCGCCGGAGAGCAGCTCCGCGGTTGCGGAAGAGCTCCCGTTGGAGGTTTTGAGGCGGTCGTGGAGGCCCATGGGTTACGACCTCGCGAGCGTGGGAAGGAGACGACGCTTCTTGCCCTCTTCCTTGATTACCGGAAAGAGCTCCTTCGCCATTGCCTTGATCGCCTTCGACACGTCTGCTGATTCCTCGGACAGCACGACGGGGTTGCCGCGATTGACCGACAGTGGAACTGCGCGGTCGGACGGAACCTCGAAGCGCACCTTCATCCCCAGCGCGCCTTCCACCTCGTTCGGCTTCATGCCGACCTTGGAGTTGGAGCGGTTGAGGACGATGCGAACGCGTTGCTTCGGGAACGAGAGCAGGTCGAGCGTCTGCAGCGCCAGGCGCAGGTTCTTGAGCGTCGGCACGTCGAGCGAGCAGAGCAGCAGCAGCTCGTCCGTACGATCGAGCGTTGCAAGCATCGGCCCGTGGAAGAACGGCGATGTGTCGACCACGATGACGTCGAACGCCTCGCGGGCCACCTCGAGCAGGCGGCCCAGCTTGGCCTCGGTCACGAGCTCTGCATCCTCCGGGCGAAGCGGAGCCGGCAGCACCTCGAGCCCGCACGCGTGCTTGGTCGTGTAACCGGCCAGCTTCTCCGCGTCGAGCTCGCCCGGGGCGACGACCAGGTCATAGATCGTCTTCTCTGGCTCGATGCCGAGCATGATCGCAGCGTCGCCGAATTGCAGGTCGAGGTCGAGGAGCAGTGTCTTGCGCCCCTCGAACTTCGCGCAGGCCGCGGCCAGGTTGGTGGCGGTGACCGTCTTGCCCGTCCCGCCCTTCGGCGAGAAAACCGTCACGATCTTGCCGTGCCGGCCGCCGCCGGCGTCGTGATGCCGGCGGGTGGTGTGAGTGGACTTGCGGATTGCGAAGACGATGTTCTCGACAAGTTGGGGCAGAAGCAGGACGTCGGCGACGTCCGCGTCCAGAGCCTGCTCGAGCAGCCCCGAAGAGCCGCCCGACGCGAGCATCAGGATCGGGGCACGTGTGTGCTCCCGAATCGCTGCCAGCTCGTCCGCGGGCAGTGACGCGGCCCGCGTTGCATGGAGGATGGCGTCCAGATGCCCGCCGGCCAGCGCCGCGGCGCCGTCGGCGACATTGGTGCTGGCCCCCACGAGTTCGATCTCAGGGTGACTGGCGAGCGATTCGCGGAGCTTGTCGAACCCTTCACAGGATCCGGTGGCGTAAACCCGCACGCGCTCGCGCGTGGTTGTCTCGGTAGCGGTGCTCATTACGGCCTCCTTCCGGGTCCGTCGAAGAACATGGTGTCGACTTCCTGAATCGTGTTCCCGCTGTCGACCGAGTTCACAGGCGGCCGTAGCGTGAGATGCCAGCTGCCGTTCTTCTCGATCCAGAACAGCTTCTGCACCTCGACATCGGTGACGCGAAGCTGGACGTTCTGCGACTTGTCGCCGCCAGAGGTGACCGTTGAACCGGCACCGCCGCCCAGCGGCGCACGCAGGACGAGGATGTTCCGCAAAACGACACGGGTGATAGCGCGGTCGTTGCCGTTGTTGCCTTGCTTGACGCTCCAGTTGCCGACCACGTCGACGTGATCGCCTGCCTTCAACGTGCCGGCGAGCAGCGAGTTCGGATCACCCGCGAGCTCGTAAGCCCGCTGAGTGCCCTTGATCTGAGACCTGATGCCCTGCTCCGTCGGCGGAGCGAAGCGTCGCGTGCTCACCTGCTCGCCCTGGTAGACGTCCTGCGTGGCGACGTACTGCGCGAGCTGGTCCGGAGACGAGATCGCGCCCGCGACGACTGCCTTGCGGGGCACGGTCTGCTGCGTGAGCATCTTCCTGCCGACAACGTCCGCGCCTGAAGTGCCTGCCGGGATGTCGCGCGCGGCGACGAGGACCGTCACTTTGCCTTCCCCGCGCTGCACATGGCGCTTGTAGTTGACGACGTATGCGCTCGTCAGGATGGCGGCGAGTGCGGCCAGCGCGACGGCGATCCCGATATTCTTGGCGCGATAATTCATAGTCCTTTCTCTTTTCGTTAGAAGGGCCTGAGGACTTGAGAGCTATTTCGTAAGAAGGGCCTGAAGACTTGAGGACCTATTCGATGAGCTGAATCGAGCGGACGCCGAAGTTCGGCGAGCCGTTTCCGTTCTGGGGGAGGATTCCCTGGGCGATGAATTCGGTGAAATAGCCGGTCAGCGTCCCGCTGCTGCCTCGGGCGTCGTAAGCCGTCATGTGGAACCCGATCCACCCGATGACGTTGTAGTGGGCGTTGGCGCCGTTGCCCTGGAGGGTGTCGTAGACCGGGAAGAGCAGCGTGGTGTTCAAGCGCTGTTGGAGGGCGTTCTGCATGGCCGAGGAGTTGAACTTCGCGCCCGGATCCGAGTAGTAGTTACCGAGGCCGAGGTAACTTGGGTAGCCGTCCAGCATCCAGCTGGCCAGAGTCCCTGGGCTTGTTCCACCCCTGCTACCGTCGAGATTGATCAGGTCGAAGGCGCCGGGAGCGCCGTTCTTACCCAATGGAATCGTGGTCATCTCGGTGAAGCACGGACACCCACCGGTTCCGTGGATGAGCGGGTGTTGTTCGTTGACGACGATCGGTGCGACGCCGAGCACCGACTGCGGATAGCCGACGAGGGCCTTCGCTCTCGCGTCGATGTTTGCGCTGGCGATGCCCAGGACCCCGCTGAAGAATCCACTGGCGGTTTTCGCCGCCTTGACGGCGATGGTGTCGTTCGCCATGTTCGTGCTGGTGACCGTGATGTTGGCACCTGCAACGTCTCCGCCGTTCTGGTTCGCGTAGCTCATCGCCATCGTCTGCGCGGCGCTCGGATTGCTAGGAAGCTGCTGGGCGCCCGCGAGGGCCGCGGCATCAGCGGTGCCCTGGAGGCGGCGCTTCTCGCGGAACCAGCTGCCCACATCGAGCACGAGCGCGCACATGCCGAGGAGCACGACCAGTGAAAGGACCATGAGGACGACTGCTTGGCCGCGTTCGTCTTTTCGTCGGGCAAGAGTCACTCGACTCGCTCCTTCATGGTGGTGTTGAGCGACCCGCTGGCCACAACCCACCCCAATAGGCTGATGTTGTACGGATAGGAGGCCGAAACCGTGACGTCCGAGCCCTCCGTCCACGGAGAGGTACAGGTCACCGTCAGTTGTGACTGCACCAGATTTCCTGATGCGCCCATGACCTGATTGACACACGCCGCGGAGGGGTTGGCGCTCCACCGCGAGACCGCGCCCGTTCGCGCGCCGGCACGCGCAGCGTCCGTGAGGGTCACGTAGTTGTTGAAGATGATCCCGAACTGGATGATCCCGAAGAGCAGCACGACGAGGAGCGGCAGGATCAGCGCGAATTCCGTCATCGTCTGCCCTCGCTCGTTCCTTATGTCTGTCTTCTTCAAGTGCATCTCGGCTCCCACATCGGAAAAGTTCGCGGGGCCCTCGCCGCCAGGAGAGGGCCCCGCCGATGCCTGGGCGGCTAGGTGAATAGCCGCACCAGACTGGTTACTGCGTTCGCACCGTTCTCCGAGAAGCGGGTGAAGGCG
Source organism: uncultured Gaiellaceae bacterium (assembly GCA_955652075.1). Taxonomy (GTDB): domain Bacteria; phylum Actinomycetota; class Thermoleophilia; order Gaiellales; family Gaiellaceae; genus 3-1-20CM-4-69-9. Next base: position 8,058 of record CATPAS010000264.1, read on the forward strand.
AGAAACGAGCTCCCGCTGATCACCGTGAGCGTGACCGTCTTGTCAGGCTTCGTCTGAGCATGCTCACGCGAGAGAAACGTGATGAGCTCATAAACTCGATGCCTGGTGTAGTACTTCACGGTCAACTCCTGTCCTCGGTTACGTCTGCGGACTACAGGTTGCTGCGAACGGAATCGATTGCGCCGGAGATGGACGTGGAGAGCAAGCCGAGCGCCACGACAACGCCGATCGCGATCACTGCCAGGACGACGCCGTACTCCGCCATCGTCTGACCCTCCTCGACGGCATAGCGTGCGCGGAGGTAATGGACCAGATCCTTGAACGACATGGATTCACCCCCCTTCGCCATTTCGGGCGCGCGCTGGCGCGCAATGCAAAGCGAGCTAGTGGATGTGGAATCGACTCGAAGTCGGTCAAAACTGCGTGACAAGCTGGTGCGTCCTTTCTCTCTAGGCGCGCCGCTTCGCCTTCCTGTCAATCTCGGCAACTTCATCGTCCTCGCCCCCGGCGAGCGTGTATCCCTCGCTCGGGTGATCCGCCGCGACATTCCCCTATGTGAGGGAGTTGGCCGGGCCCGGCGGAGATCGATAGTCCAAAAACCGTAAGCGGCTGCGGAACAGCGCAGAGATTCCGCGCCCGAAGTGGCGGCCAGGGCGCTTTACGGGAGGAGCAATGGCAATGCCACGACGTTTCATTCGTAGAGACAACTGGGAGTTCGGCGGTCAACCGACTCCTATAAAGGGCACGTCCGGCATAGAGGGCACGTCCGGCGAGCCCAAGTCGAGGAAGCGTCGGCTCGTCACTACGCTCGTTTTCACCACGCTCTTCTTCGCGGGCGCGTCACTCGCAGCTGTCGCAGGCAACCAGTTCAGCCCTCTCGCGGGCGAGGACAGCCAGCAGGCCGCCGGCGACACGACCACGACCGACGCCGGAACGACTCCGGCTGCGCCTGCTGACGCGTCAACGCCGGCGCCTGCGCCTGCTGACGCCGGCGCCGCTCGGGCCGTTGCGAGCTCCGACGCGACGCCGGCGACTGCAACCCCTGCCGATGCAACACTCGTGGACGACACCACGCCCCCGGCGACCCTCAGAGGGGCCTCGACGGCTGCCGCCGCTACAGCTCCCGCCGCAGTTCCCGCCGCTGCAACTGATGCGCGGCCGTCCGCGAAGGCTGCCGCAAGGGCTGCACGCGGGTGGAAGAAGACGACGCTGAGCACGATCCTCGTGCCCAAACTGAAGCCGGCACCGGCCCCCGAAATCGAGGGCCCGGCAAATGCCGCGACGATCTGGCTCAACTCGCAGCTCCCCGACCCGACCCCGCCCGCACTTCGGCTCTCGCCCAAGTTCGCCTCGAACCTGAAGGTGGCTGCAAAGGGCGCCGGCCTCGATTGGGCGACAATGCTCGGCATCCTCCGCGCGCGCGGCGCGGCCGGCCACAACCCGGCCGACCGCAGCACGCTCCGGAAGCTCGCCGTGCGGCTCGCGTCCTACGGGCCTGTCAAGGGTGACTGGGCGCGGCTGGTCTCGTACTCAGGCGACACCAGCTTCGCGGACAGGGCTGCTGCACTGGCCAATTACAATCGCGCGGTTGGCCTGACTGGCCTCGTCAAGGGGCTCGAAACGGCGAAGAAGTCGATCGCCACAAGCCTCCTGTCGGATCCGAACGTTTCGATCTACGAGGGCGGGCGGAACGACATCGTGCAGAACAAGGTCGACGTCCGCGTCCTGGCCGTCATCGCGTACCTACGCGAGAGCTTCGGTCAGGTGACGGTGACGTCACTGATCTCCGGCCACGGGCTGTACGCTCGGCCCGGCGTGATCTCAGCGCACGCCACCGGCCACGCTGTGGACATCGCGGGGCTCGGCAACACCCCGATCCTGGGCCATCAGGAGCCCGGCGGGATCACCGAGCGCGCCGTTCGTGCGATCCTGTTCCTCCCGACGGAAGTCATGCCACGGCAGGTCATCTCCCTACTCGGCCTCGGCGGACCGTCGTTCCCGCTGGCCGACCACTACAACCACATCCATATCGGGTTCTAGTGGCGCAAGTCGCGATTCGTCGCGAAGACGGAAGCACCGTGTGTGAGCGCTGTGTCCTGGCGGACACGGCGCTCGCGCGCATGCGGGGGCTGCTCGGACGCCGCGAGCTCCCGAGCGGCGAGGGAATCCTGTTGAAGCCGGCGTCGTCGGTGCACATGGCGTTCATGCGCTTTTCGATCGACGCCGTGTTCCTCGATCGCGACCTGCGCGTAGTCAAGATCGCGACCGACCTCCAGCCCTGGCGAGTCGCGGGGAGCCGCGGCGCGAAGGCCGTGCTGGAGATTCCCGCCGGCGAGGCAGACCGGCGCGGGCTTACGGTCGGCGACCGCCTGGTCGCCGGCTAGGCGTCTTCGCCGACGTCGCCTGCGAGAGCAGCCATTCGGTCCGGAGCTCACGGGCCCTGTCCTCGAGATCAGCGAGCAGCGTCCGTACTTCGTCGAGCTGCGGCTGCAGCTTTTCGACGCGGCGCAATTCAGAGGCGATCTGAGCCAGCGAGCTGGCCGGATTCGCATTCAGGCGCCGCAGCCGCCGCTCGCTCGCCTGGAGCTGGCCGCTGACCGCACGCTGCCATCCTTCGGCTTGCTCCTTCAGCGTGCGTAGCTCGGTTTCCGTCGCGGGCCGGCGGTCCAGCACCTCGCGAAGTCGTGTGATCAGGGCGAAGTCGAGGGGCTCGGGCATGGACGGCCGCTACAGCCTTTCAAATGCGGGCCCGAAGCGCCTGGGTACGGCCAATCCGGGTTAAGTCCGAGGCGGCTCGCGCCGATGCGGAGAGTTAGCCGCCCGTGGATGCCGCAACCCCACTACCGGTTACCTCTGTTCCCTCGGCCACCTTCGCCTGGGCTCGTCGCAACGCGCAAACGGTCACGGCGCTCGCCGTCTACGGGATCGCGCTCGGTTTCGCACTTGCAGTGGAGTTCATCCAGGACACGTGGCTGGCGATCGCAGGTGGCCGTGACATCGCCCAGCACGGGCTCCCCTGGCACGAGCGACTGACCGTCGCCGCGCACGGACAGCCGTGGGTCGACCAGCAATGGCTTGCAAAGCTGTTCCTGTACTTCACGACGAACGTGGGCGGCGTCCGCCTGCTCGCATTCGTGCACGTCGTGGTCATGCTCGCAGCCCTGCTTGCAGCCGTGATCGTCGCGCGCCGTCGTGGCGCCTCTGACGCAGCCGTCTTCTGGGTCGTGATCGCGGTTCTGCCCAGCGCGCCCTGGGGCTGGCAGATCCGCTCGCAGATTCTTGCCTATCCCCTCTTCATCGCGGTGCTCGCCCTGGCGACGTCAGAACGCATCAAACCCTCGACGCGAGTTTTGGCCTGCGCGCCCCTGCTCATTCTTTGGGCGAACGTGCACGGCTCCGTCACACTCGGGGCAGTCCTCGTCGCCGCAGTCGGGGTGACCGAAGTCTGCCGCGCGCTCCGGGATCGAACGGGAGGCCGCCGTCTGCTCGCAGGCGTCGGGATGATTCTGCTACCGATCGGCTGCCTGTTCGCATCGCCGTACGGCTTCCATCTCCTTCACTACTACCAGAAGCTCCTCGCGAATCCCTTGATGTCGCAGTACGTCGACGAATGGCGCGCGCCGACGTTCCGGACTGCACTCATCTTCTTCGCGCTCGTCGCAGTGGTCCTCTGGCTCGTCGCGCGTCACGGGAGGATCCTCACGCCGATGGAACGCGGCGCACTGCTCCTGACGACTGTCACCGGGTTCACGACCATCCGCGGGATCGTCTGGTTCGGACTGGTGGCGATCGTCATGGTCCCGAAGCTCCTCGACGAGCGTCTGACCCGAAGGCGAGAGCGTCCGAGCTCGCCCCTGCTCGTAGCGCTTGCAGCAGTCTGCGTCGGTGTTGCGCTCGTGGTGTTCGGCACGCGGCTGACGCAGTTGCCGCGCGCGCTCGCCGCCAGCCATCCCGACGGGGCGGCGCGGATTGTCGGCACGCTGGCCCTCCGCGACCCGAGCCTCACTGTCTTTTCCAGCGAGCGCTACGCCGACTGGCTGCTCTGGAAGGAGCCACAGCTTTCGGGGAGGCTCGTGTACGACATCCGCTTCGAGCTCTTCGACGCCAAGCGCTTTGCTCAGCTGGCATCTTTCCACGTCCAGGGAGAGAGGGGCGACGAGATCACAGCCGGCGCACGGCTGCTCGTGGTGGACCGTCACGCCGACGCTCTCGCCGCCCGAGACTTTGCGCTGGACCCGGGTGTAAAGGTCGTTTACCGCGACAGCGAGGTTGTCGTGATCGAGAGACCCTCGCACTAGCCCGTCCGCACCGCCGGTCGCGTCATTGCCCCGGAGGTTGCGTCATCGCGTATCGCGATCGCTACGTCGTGGTCGCGAGGCGCGCCCGCTCCTAGAGGGCAAGATCGTGGAGGTCGTCGAGGCTCGGCGCCGCCCGGATCGACGGGCTCAGCGTGCCCCACACCGCGAGCACGAGCCCGGCCGCGGCAAAGACGGCGATCGTCGCGCGGGCGGACACGGTGCCGAGCAGGACGCCGGCCACGAGCGGGCCGAGTGGCGCGATCAGCAACGAGATCAGGCTGCGCACCGACTCTGCACGCCCGAGCAGGCGGTCCGGCGTCATCGCGATCCGGTAGCCGTGCACGACCGAGTCGGTCGACGGAATCGCCAGCGCCGTCGGCAGGATGCCGGCGGTCAGGACGTAGACGCTCGGCCGGACGAGAAAGACCGCGCAGCCGAGCCATGTCCAAAGCTCGAGCAGG
>CATPAS010000265.1 GCA_955652075.1 uncultured Gaiellaceae bacterium
CAACTGGTTGCTGTGGCAAAGTCATGCAACCTCATGGATCGGCAAAGCGCTGGCGATCGCGGCGAAACCCCAATGAGACTGCCGAACTGCAACCGTCGAGCGTGCAACTCACGGGACACTCATAATCTTCGCGGTCGCTAGGCTTGCCCGACCTCGGACTGCGAGACGACGCTGGCCCCGTCCGCTCGACACCCACTGGGCACGCGACCTCAACACCTCCAGGACCGACGCCGGCGTAGCTCGGACCAGCGGCGCTTCAGGCGCCGACGCTGGACGGCGGGGATTGCGGCCGCCGTCGTAGCGGCTGCCGTCGCCGTCGCGGCCAGTCTGCTCCTCGGTAACACGAAGCACGTGTCGGTGCAGCGAAAGGGTGCGAAGCAGCGTGCAGGCGCCGTCACGCTCGCGCCGCCCGGTCCGATCCCGGGTTACCTGCTGATCGCCGATCGTGGGAACAACCGGATGCTGCTCGTCGACTCGAAGAAGCGCATCTTCTGGCGTTACCCAAAACCCGGCGTCACGCCCTCGATGCCGTTCCGGTTCGACGACGACACGTTCTTCGGACCCGGCCGCGCCGACCGGATCATCTCCAATCAGGAAGATCAGCACACGATTCAGATCATCTCGTTCCCGGGCGGCCGCGTGCTCTGGCGCTACGGGCGGGTCGACGTCCCGAGCTCGCGCCTCGGCTATTTGAACACGCCGGACGACGCGTATCTGCTGCCCAACGGGATCGTGACCGTCGCAGACGCGTACAACTGTCGCGTGCTGTTCATCTCGCCGGCACACCGGATCGTGCGTCAGTACGGGACCACAGCTGTTTGTCGTCACGACCCGCCGCGGTATCTCGGCCCGATCAACGGTGCGACACCCCTTCCGGACGGCGGAACGCTCATCAGCGAGATCAAGGGCTCGTGGGTCGACGACATCGGCTCGAACGGACGGCTCCGCTGGTCCGTGCAGGCGCCAGTTTCCTATCCATCCGATCCGCAGCTGCTTGCCCCGAACCGCATCCTGATCGCCGACTACGCCCGGCCGGGACACGCGTTGATCATGACCCGAACGGGACGCGTGCTTTGGCGGTATGGGCCGGGGTCGGGACCGGGGGAGCTCGACCATCCGTCGCTCGCAACGCTCATCGCGCCCGGGCTGATCGCCATCAACGACGACTATCGGCACCGCGTGGTGCTGATCAGCATGCGGACGAGACGGATCGTCTGGCAGTACGGGCACACGGATGTGGCCGGCCGGCGGCCGGGCTACCTCAACACGCCGGACGGGCTCGATCTGCTGCGCACAGCTGCCGCCCAGAGACAACCCGCGGTCCGCTCGCTGCTTGCGGTCAAACGCCCGACCGCTCACGTTGCGGTCCCTCCCGTGTCGGGGCGAGGCGCGATCGTGGTTCGCTCGTTGCCGTATCGGCTGGCCGCGCCGGTGCAGCGGGAGGTCGTCGTGGCGGCAGGCGGAAGCGTGCTGATCGCCGGCGGCCTCGACGCGGCCGGTCGTTCGACGAACGGCGTCTTTCGTCTCGATCCGTCTTCCGGACGGCTCAAACCGCTCGGGTCGATGCCGCAAGTGTTCCACGATGCTGCCGGGGCACTGCTCGGTCACCGCCTGTTCGTCTTCGGAGGCGGCGCGGCGCAGAGCAGTGCGAGCGTGCAGCAATTCGACCTTCGCACCGGGCGCAGCACGATTGCCGCGCAGCTGCCTCGCGCACTGTCGGACCTCTCGTCTGCGACGGTGGGAAACACCGTCTATGTCGTGGGTGGCTACGACGGTCGAATTCCGCGGCCAGAGATCTACCGTACGACCGACGGCCGGCATTTCACCCTGGCCGGGCGCCTGCCGGTCGGTCTGCGCTATGCCGCGGTCGCGGCTGTTGGCACCTCGCTGGTTGTCGCAGGCGGCATCTCTTCATCGGGCGCGAACGCAGCGGTCTACGTGTTCGATCCTGCCGTCGGCCGACCACGCCTGCTCGGCCGTCTGCCGCAGCCGGTGGGTCACGCAAGCGCCGTCGCTATCGGCGGCACCGTCTACGTCATCGGGGGCACGGACGCGCACGGCCGAACCGTGGGAGCGATTACGGCGATCGACGTCGGCAAGGGAACGATCGGGCCCGTCGCAGCCGTGGCGCGTGTCTCCGACGCAGGAGCTGTGGTGCTCGGCGCCCGCGGCCTGATCATCGGCGGGGCTGAGAACGGCAGGGCCGTCGCGACGGTCCGCGAGCTGCGCTAACTCCTCACGTTGCGACGTGCGGGTACGTAGATGAACACCGCACCGTCGGGTCTGACATTCCGTTGTACGTCGAAGACGAACGGATCGAATTCGCCCATCCCCGGGCTGTTGTACTCGCTGACGTCGATTCCGCCGTTGCGCTCGACGCCGGTCACGTAGGCGACGTGCCCGAACGGCGGGGAGAGCTTCGGCCAGACCGCGATCGCCCGCACCCGCGGCCGCGTGCCGACCGGCAGGCGGGAGAGCCGAGCCACGTGCGGCCAGTTCCACGCGACCATCGCACCGCGGATGAACCAGTCCGTCCTCTGGCCGTTCGCACGGAGCGCCCACGCCACGTACGAGGTGCAATTGCACATGTACATGCCCCAGCGATCGACCACGTCGCCGTAGCCCGCCGTTGGACAGCGCGATGCATAGGGGTAGCCGTAGACGATGACCGCGCCGGCGGACCCGCCGCCGGCCGGCGCCGCACCCACCAAGGTCACCGCGACGAGCGCAAGAAGCAACGGCCTCACGGTCCTGGACACGACGGAAGTATCGCGTGGCGAGGCCTCGCCCCTGAGAAC
>CATPAS010000266.1 GCA_955652075.1 uncultured Gaiellaceae bacterium
GCGATCTGCTGGCCTACCTACAGGCCTCAAGTCGCCCGCCTCTGCTCAGGGCGACGCTTTCGATTGCAATCGGCGCCACCAGTGAGCAGGAGCTCTCAGAGCGCGTGGAGGTGTGCCGGCGGGCCTACGGCGAGATCCGCCTGCACCGCCCGCTCGGCGATCAGCTTGAGCTGTTCCTGCAGCACCTTCCCGCCCAGCGCACACGCGTGGTCGGCTACGACGCCCGCGAAAGCTTCGTGGAGCCGGCGCAGCTCGTCGGTGCGGCCGACGAGCGGCGCGTCCAGACGTCGTGCATAGGCCGGCGCGCCTTCGATCACGCCGAGCACGTTCCAGGCGACGACCGGGCCAGCCTTTCCTTTCACGGTCAGCTCGTCACGGGGCTCGAGCAACGCTGCGTTCTCGACGAGCCGGCGTGTCCCGTCACCAAGAAGGATCTCGCCCGTCCGCGCGGCTTCTTCGAGCCGCTTGGCGACATTGACCGGATCGCCGGTGACGAGCATCTGCCCGCCGGTCCCGTCGCCGGCGACGACCTCGCCGGTATTGACGCCGACCCGGATCCCGATGTGGACGCCGAGCTCCCGCTCGAGCTCCTGATTGAGCTCCGCCAGTGCACCCCGCAGCTCCGTCGCGGCGCGCACTGCGCGCAGCGCATCGTCCTCGTGCAGCTCGGGAATCCCGAAGACCGCCATCACGGCATCCCCGATGAACTTCTCCACCGTGCCGCCGTGCCGCTCGAGCACCTCTGACATCCGCTCGAACCAGCGCGACATCACCCGCCGCAGCGCCTCCGGGTCGAGCCGCTCCCCGAGCGGAGTCGAATCGGCGACGTCCGCGAAGAGGACGGTGACCGTTCTCCGGCTTACGGCCATGTCCTGAGTGTAGGACTCGGTCCCTGGAGTGCCTAGCCGAACGCGGCGCGCATCCGCTGGAACAGGCCCTTTTCTCCCGGGGTTGCGTCCTTGCGGACGAGCTCGGCGGCCTGCGCGCCGCTGCTACCCGCTGGAAGCGTTCCGCAACCGGCGGAGGCCATCCGTCTGCGCCGCATGCCAATGCAGCCGAAGCGCGCCAAAGCGGTCATTCGCTTTCTGGATCAGCTCCTCGTCGTCGCGAGCGAGTCCGAGAGCGCGCAACATGAAGGGCTCGAGATAACCGTTCGGCGGGAGAAGCTCTTCACCGCGAATCGAGTCCTCATCGCCGATGACCGCCAGCGCATCGAGCCGTACGGCGGCCGCCGGGAGCGCGAACCACGTCTGGCGCCGGAACCACTCGGGATCTGGCAGGAGATTCTCGACAGCACCGATGTCTTCGCGCGCCAACGCCAGGCGCGTGCGCGGCGCCGTGAATGTCAGGCCGTAGCCCTGAGCCTCGAGGCCATCCGCCTCCGACTCGAGCACCTGGCTGCGCGCGGAGTCTCCGCAAAGCTCGGCGGCAACGGCGCACAGGAGCAGCGAACGCGCATTCCGTACACACGGGGTTCCGCGGTTCTCGTTGACCCTTTCCTCGGTTCGAGACTCGAGCTCCCGGATCTGCTCCCAGCCCCCTGCCAGCTCCTCCACTTCGAGGATGCACGCGACGCCGTGCAAGCGGTGATGGGGTGTGAGCCGCTCTACGAGCCTGTCGTTGTCCGCAGCCAGCCGGCGGGCCTCACGAATGCGCCCGACCGCGACGCACGTCGGCACGACCGAGATGTGCATGTCGTGGATGTGGTCCGGATCGCTGATGTCGCCGAGGAGGTCGAAGCGGCGGGTCTCCCACATATGGGCGAGCTCGAAGTTCCCACGCCGGAACTCGGCGACGCCACGTGCGTCCCACGCATACGAACGCAGCTCGAGGTCACCGAGCTCTTCGGCGAGGGAGCTCGCCTCGCGCACCTGCTCGGCTTCGTCGCCGTCAAGTCCCCAGTACGCGCGGCCGAGGAGACCCTTCACGTGAGCCGCGCTGCCCGGCTCAGCGCCTGCGATCGCCTTGGCGGTCCACTCGTCCAGCAGCTCATGCGCGGGTCGTCGTTGCCACATGCCGCTCCGGGACGCCGTCTGAAACGCAAGGTCGGCGTATGTGTCTGCACGCTCTCGAGGGTCTTCGACAAGCGCAAGCGAACGTTGCATCGACTCGACGAAGGCGTCGCCGTCGAACTGCAGCGCGTGTGCGCGCCCGATGCTTCGCCACAACCGCGCCTGCTCGGCCCGACCGGGTTCCAGCGCCACTGCCTGGCGCAGCAGGGAGACCGCGTCAGCGATCTCGTAACGGGAGATTGCGGTTTCCGCTGCCCTGCGCAGCCAGAAGCTCGCCTTTTCCCTCAGACGCTCGAGCTCGGCCCCTCCGTCAGGCCAGGCAACGTCGACGTCCTCCGGCCTGACGGCCTCCGCATAGTGATGTGCGAGCAGAGGAGCATGCTCGTCACGGCCCGCACCAAGGCGCTCCAGCCAGTCGGCGAATTGCGTGTGCAGTTGCGCGCGCCTGGCCTTCGTGAGGCTTCCGTACGCCACTTCGCGTGTGAGCGCGTGCTTGAAGGCGTACTCCACCTCACCCGCGAGAGACGATCCCGGGCGTTGGCGGATGAAGTCTCGGGTTTCGAGGAGGTGAAGGTCGGGCGCCAAACCTTCCACGAGCTCGTAGACCGGACCGGTCCAGAAGACGCGGCCGATCACCGCAGCAGCCTGTAACGCCGCCTTCTCGGCTTCCTCCAGCAGGTCGATGCGTGAAGCGAGCACTGCCTGCACGGAGTCGGGGATCTCGAAGCCCAGCGGCAAATCATTCGCGCGCCAGCCTCCGTCGGCGCGCTCCAGGACACCGGCGTCGATCAGGCTCCCTACCACCTCCTCGACGAAGAACGGGTTTCCCTCGGCGCGCTCGACGATCAGCTCACGCACCTGTCGCGAGAGCACGCTCGCAAGCAAGGAGTCGACGAGCGCTCCGGCGGTTTCCACCGGCAGCGGCTCGAGCCATAGCGTCTCGCTGTCGACGCGGCTGCCCCAGCCCGTTCGCCCGGCGACGAAGTCGGGACGCCCGGTGGCCAGCAGCAGCAGCGGGCCCGCTGCGTCCCGTCCAAGCCGCTCGATCAGGTCGAGCAGCGGCTGCTCGGCCCAGTGCACGTCCTCGATCAGGAGCACGAGGGGGCGTTCCGTTGTCAGTTCGGAGACAAACGCGATCCAGGCGGCATGCAACCTGTCTTGCGCCGCAAGCGGATGAAGGTCGCCCACCACGTCCAGCCCGAGTGTGAGGCCGAGGATCTCGCGCTCGTCGAGCCGGTGGCGAACGACATCGGGTGAATCGCTTTCGAGGATCCCGAGATGCTCTTTCAGAACCTCCCCGAGCGGCCAGTACGTGATGCCCTGGCCGTACGCGAGACACCGTCCCGTTCGGCGCAGCGGTTCGGGCTCTTCGTCGGCAAGCTGCTCCCACAGCTCGCGGACCAGGCGTGTCTTGCCGACGCCGGCATCTCCGAGGATGGTGACGAGAACCGGGTGGGATCCGTCCACCGCGCGGCGGTACGCGGTCTGGAGCAGGTCGAGCTGCTCGTCGCGCCCGACGAATGCGCGCGCGAGCCCGCTGACTCCCCGGGTGCGCATGAGCGACAGCGCCCGCACCAGCCGCCGGCAGGCGACGCCGCCGGCCTTGCCCTTGGCCTCGACCGTTTTCGGCGCGGCGAATTCGAACGCTCCCCGCACGGCGGAGACCGTTCGCTCCCCGGCGAGGATCTCTCCCGGCTCGGCCGCCTGCTCGAGGCGCGCGGCGATGTTGACCGCGTCCCCGCTGACGAACGAGCTGCCCTCGCGGGGCCGTCCCGCGACGACCTCGCCCGTGTTGACACCGATCCTGAGCGACAGCTCGTCGGCGAAGACCGCTGCCAACCGGCGCTGCATCGCCAGGGCGGTGTGCAAGGCGCGCTCAGCGTGGTCCTCGAGAGCCTCCGGCGCCCCGAACGCAGCCATGACTGCATCCCCGGCGAACTTCTCGACGGTGCCGCCCGCTCCCTCGATCTCGGCGGCCATCGCGTCGTAGAAGCGCTCCAGGCGGGCGCGTGTCCGCTCGGGATCCTGGTCGCCAGCGGCTGCGGTCGAGTCGACGAGATCGGCGAAGAGGACCGTCGCGAGCTTGCGTTCCGAATGGTCGGCCACGGCCCAAGTCTGGCCCAGAAAGGGACGCAAGTACACTTCCCGGCCGTGTTCGACGCCCTCTCAGACAGGCTCCAGAGCGCCCTCGGCGACCTTCGAGGGCGCGGAAAGCTCGACGAAGAGGCGATCTCCCGTGCCATGCGCGAGATCCGTCTCGCGCTGCTCGAGGCCGACGTCAACTTCGAGGTCGTCAAGCAGTTCGTCGCGCAGGTGCGCGAGCGCGCACTCGGGCAGGAGGTTCTGAAGAGCCTGCAGCCGGGCCAGCAGGTCGTGAAGGCCGTTCACGACGAGCTGACCGCCCTGATGGGGTCGGGCAGCTCGCAACTCGCGTTCACGGGTCGGCCGCCGACTGTGATCCTGCTCGCCGGTCTGCAGGGATCGGGCAAGACGACCGCCGCGGCGAAGCTCGCGCTCCTCCTGCGGAACGAGGGACGCAGTCCCGGTCTCGTCGCCGCCGACCTGCAGCGGCCCGCCGCCATCGACCAGCTGGAGCAGCTCGGCCGGCAGATCCAGATCCCCGTCTATCGCGGCGAAGGCACGGATCCGGTCGCCGTCGTCCGCGACGGCATCCGGCAGCTCACCGAGGACGGGGTCGACACCATCATTCTCGACACGGCCGGGCGCCTGCACGTGGATGAGGAGCTGATGCAGGAGCTCGAGCGTGTCCGGGACGAGGCCAAGCCCGCCAACGTGCTGCTCGTGGTCGACGCGATGACGGGGCAGGAGGCGGTGAACGTCGCGCTGGCGTTCCAGGAGCGGATCGCCTTCGACGGCGTCGTGATGACGAAGCTGGACGGCGACGCGCGCGGCGGCGCAGCGCTGTCCGTGAAGGCCGTCACCGGTCGTCCGATCAAGTTGATCTCCGTCGGCGAGAAGCTCGACCAGCTCGAGTACTTCCATCCCGACCGCATGGCGTCGCGCATCCTCGGCATGGGCGACGTTCTGACGCTGATCGAGCGGGCCGAGCAAGCGGCCGACGAGGGCGACCAGAAGGACCTCGAGGACCGCATGATGAAGGGCCAGTTCAGTTTCGACGATTTCCTGAAGAGCTACAAGATGCTGCGCCGCATGGGCCCGATCCAGGGCGTGCTGAAGATGATTCCCGGTCTGGGGAAGCAGCTCGAGGGGATGGAAGAGGTCGACGAGAAGCAGCTGGGCCGCGTCGAGGCGATCATCCTTTCGATGACCCCGCAGGAGCGAGGGCTGCCGCGCGTGATCGACGGCTCCAGGCGGCGGCGGATCGCGGTCGGATCCGGGACGACGGTGGAAGAGGTCAACCGCCTGCTCGACGCCCGCAAGCAGATGGAGAAGCTCATGAAGGGGATGAGCAAGGGCAAGATGCCTGATCTCGGAGCGCTGACGGGGCAGGCCCCGGCCGCTGCTCCGCAGCCGGGGCAGCGAAAAGCGACAAAATCCAACAAACGCAAGAAGCGACAGAAATCCAGGAGGTAAATCGTTTGGCCGTACGCATGAGGTTGACGCGAGTCGGGTCGAAGAAGAATCCGGTCTACCGCGTCGTCGTCGCCGACTCGCGCTCACCACGCGACGGCAAGTTCATCGAGATCGTCGGACGCTACAACCCGCAGCACGATCCTTCGCTCATCGAGTTCGACGAGGAGAAGGTGAAGGACTGGCTCGGCAAAGGTGCCTTGCCGTCGGAGGCTGTCCGCAAGCTGCTGAAGGTCAGGAATCTGACGCAGTAGGTGGAGGAGCTTCTCGAGTACCTGGCGAAGCAGTTGGTCGACGATCCCGACGCCGTGCGCGTCGAGCGAGTCGACGAGGCCGACGCCGTCGTGCTTCGACTGCATGTCGCACAGGATGATCTCGGCAAGGTGATCGGCAAGCAAGGACGCATCGCGCGTTCGCTGCGAACGATCGTTCGTGCGGGCAGCGTGCGGGAGCATCGCCGCGTGCAGCTCGAGATCGTCGACTAGGTCTGAAAGAGAACATGAGCGACGTCGAGCTCGTCGTCGTCGGTCGTGTCGGCAAGTCGCACGGCCTCGACGGGTCCTTCGTCGTCGAGAATGCGAGCGAGGCGCCCGAGCGCTTCGAGGTGGGTGCCGAGTTGATCGTCGAAGGGGAGGCCGCGAAGATCGTTGCGCGAAGACACGCGCGTGGCCGCCCGGTGATCAGGCTCGATCGTCGCGTGCCTCGCGGCGCGCCACTCGAGGTACCGCGCGAATCGCTGGCGCCGGCGGGGGAGGACGAGTACTACGTGTTCCAGCTGGTCGGCCTCCGCGTCGAAGAGGCCGGCGGAGACGAGCTCGGGACGGTGACCGACGTCGTGCCGGGCGTGGCGAACGACGTCCTCGAGCTCGACTCCGGACTTGCCCTGCCGATGGTGGAAGACTGCGTCCGCGAGGTCGATCTCGCGACCGGTCGGATCGTGGTTGCGCCCGGCTTCTCAAGCGCTAGCTAACCTGGTTCGCTCGCCCGTGCAGCTCGACGTCTTCACTCTCGTTCCGCATGCCTTCGCCTGGCTGACGGAGCAACGTCCGGTGGCCACCGTCCTCGGAACCGAGCTCGACCTGCGGCTCTTCTCGTACCGCGACACCACGCCGCTCCGCGCCGCGCAGGTCGACGACGAACCTTACGGAGGCGGCGCAGGCATGGTGCTGCGGGTCGACGTCGTCGCGGCCGCGCTCGACTCCGTGTACGACGGCGTCCCCGACCAGCGTGTCATCGCACTCACACCGCAGGGGCGGCAGTTGACGCAGGACGTCGTGGAGGAGCTGGCCGAGGAGGAGCGGCTCACCTTGCTGTCCGCTCGCTTCGAAGGATTCGACGAGCGCGTCGTACAGCATCTCGCGTCCGACGCGATCTCGATCGGGCCCTACGTCCTCTCGAACGGCGATCTTCCGGCAATGGTTCTCGTCGACGCGATCGCGCGCAGGCTTCCCGGAGCGATCAAGGACGAGTCGGGAGCATTCGAGAGCTTCTCGTCCGAGCTCGAGGGCGGTCTCGAGTATCCCCACTACACCCGTCCTCCCGACTTCCGCGGCTGGCGCGTTCCGGAAGTCCTGCTGTCGGGCGACCACGGAAAGATCGAGGAGTGGCGACGGGAACAGAGCCGGCGGCGGACCGTCACGTGAGCGACCACTACGCGTTGCTCGGCGTGCGGCCCGACGCGTCGCCGCAGGAGATCGAGTCCGCTTACCGTCGCGGTGCGCTCGAGCTCGGATATCAAGACGGCGCCTGGCGTGAGCTGAGAGACGCGTACGACGTCCTGCGCGATCCGGAAGAGCGGGCGAGGTACGACGCGGGGCGAGACGGATTGGGCGCGCTCAAGGCGGCGCCGCGCAAGAAGTCGCGCAATCCCGTCGACCGACTCTTCCCGAACCTTCCCCACGGGTGGCGGGTCGCCATCGACTGGGTCGTGACGATCGCAGGCGCGGTCGCAATCGTCCTGGCGATCAAGGCCTGGGTCGTGAATCCGTATCGCATCCCATCCTCGTCGATGGAACCGACGCTGCACTGCGCGCGGCCTGCTCAGGGCTGCGAGGCAAGTACGTCCGACCGCGTGCTCGCGAACAGATTCATCTACCGCTTCCGATCCCCGAGGAGGGGCGAGATCGTCGTGTTCGTGACGCCGAAGCTGGCGCTGCAGGAGTGCGGGTCCGAGGGAACGTTCGTCAAGCGGCTGATCGGCCAGCCGGGCGACGTGTGGGAGGAGCGAAGCGGCTACGTCTACATCAACGGGAAGAAGCTGAACGAGCCGTACGTCAAGCCCAACCGGCGCGACACACAGACCCTCAGCCTGAAGGACATCCCGCCCAGGAACACGTACACGAAGATCCCCAACGGCTACTACCTGATGATGGGCGACAACCGCAGCTCGTCCTGCGACTCCCGCCGCTGGGGTCTCGTCCCGCGCAAGAATCTGATCGGCCCGGTCTTCGCGACCTACTGGCCGCCGAGCCGGATCTCCTTCCATTAGCGACTTAGTGGCTCTGAGCCACTAAGTCGGTCTTTCGCTAGCATTCCGC
>CATPAS010000267.1 GCA_955652075.1 uncultured Gaiellaceae bacterium
AGTACGGCGTGATTCGCACGTACCTCGATTGGATCGCCTCGCTCCCGTGGCACAAGACGACGGTCGACAACCTCGACCTGGACAACGCCAAGCAGGTGCTGGACGAGGACCACTTCGATCTCGAAAAGGTGAAGGAGCGGATCCTCGAGCATCTCGCCGTCTCGAAGCTGAAGAACGACACCTCGGGGCCGATCCTCTGCTTCGTCGGGCCGCCAGGGGTCGGCAAGACGTCGCTCGGCCAGTCGATCTCGCGCGCACTCGGCCGCAAGTTCGCCCGACTGTCCGTCGGCGGGGTGCGCGACGAGGCTGAGATCCGCGGTCACCGGCGCACGTATATCGGCGCAATGCCCGGCACGATCATCCGTCATCTGCGCGATGCCGAGTCGATGAACCCTGTGATCCTGATCGACGAGATCGACAAGATGGGCGCCGACTTTCGCGGCGATCCGGCGAGCGCGATGCTCGAGGTTCTCGATCCGGAGCAGAACAAGAACTTCCGCGACCACTACCTCGATCTGCCGTTCGATCTCTCGAAGACGCTGTTCATCTGCACTGCGAACACGCTCGACACGATTCCCGCCGCCCTCCTCGACCGCATGGACGTCATCCAGCTGTCTGGCTACACGGAGGTCGAGAAGTTCGGCATCGCCAAGCGCTACCTGGTGCCCAAGCAGGTCGAGGCCCACGGGCTCGGGGACGACCAGATCACGATCACCGACAAGGCGCTGCGCCTGATCATCCGCGAGTACACGCGCGAGGCCGGCGTACGCAACCTCGAGCGCCGGCTGGCCGACGTTCTGCGCAAAGCGGCGCGGCAGGTCGCGGAGGGCAAGCTCCGCGGGAAGAAGCTGCGCGTCGACGAGAAGCGCGTGCGCGCCTGGCTCGGGCCCCGCCGCTACGAGGGCGAGGTGCGCAAGAGAACCTCGGAACCGGGCGTCGCGACGGGTCTGGCTTTCACGACGGTCGGCGGCGACATCCTCTTCTTCGAAGCGACGGCGTACCCCGGCAAGGGCCGGCTGACGATCACGGGGCAACTCGGCGACGTGATGCAGGAGTCCGCACAAGCTGCGCTCTCGTGGGTCCGCGCGCACGCCGAAAAGCTCGGCCTCGAGCCGGACTGGTTCCGCGAGCACGACATCCACCTCCACGTTCCGGCCGGCGCAGTGCCGAAGGACGGGCCGTCGGCCGGGATCACGATGGCGACGGCGATTGCCTCGCTCGTGCGCAACCAGCCGGTCTCGGAGGACGTCGGCATGACCGGCGAGATCACGCTGACGGGACAGGTGCTCCCGATCGGCGGGATCCGCGAGAAGACGCTCGCCGCGCAGCGCGCCGGGTTGAAGCGAATCATCATGCCGCGGGACAACGAGCCCGATCTCGACGAGCTGCCCAAGGAGACGAAGGAGCAGATGGAGTTCATCCTCGTCGACACGATCGACCAGGTCTTCGACGCAGCCTTCGACGGCAGGGGCGCTACGCACCCCAAGCCGTCACCTGTCCGCGACCGTCAGGCGGCAGCGAGCCTGAAGGACGTCAGTAAGCGGTCGCAGGCCTCGGTGTTGCCCCCGCGCTCGTAGCGGCAGAGCAGCAGGTACTCGCTCTTCCCGCGCAGGACGAACGCGATCCGTTCGACGAGCTGCTTCCCGTCGCGTGCGTAGGCGATGTCGTACCTCCGAGCCTTCTGGCCGGCAATCGTGACTGCGCGTGGGTCGATCACCGTGCCCTGCTGTTGGCGCGCGACCGCGGCGGCCGCCCGATCGAGCTCGGGGACGACCTTGTCCCAGAGCCCGGGACTGAACCGGCGCTGGAGCGGGAAAAGCGCCACCGAGATCAAGCGCGTGCCCTGCGCGGCCTGAACCTCACGGCCCTTCCGCGTCACCGGCCAGTGGGCCGGCGCCTCGAACGCAAAACCGGTTCCTTGGACGACGTACCCCTTCTGCGCCGCCCCGCCCCCGCAGCCTGCGGCGACCAGTAGAGTGAGCCCGAGAACGGCTTGTTTGCGTCGATTACGCTCGGGTACGCAAGAGCTGGCAAACCAGCGAAAGGACACAGGGAATATGGCCAACACTAGAGACAAGGTAATGGACCGGGCCAGCGGGGCGAGGCCTTACATCGAGCGTGCGTTCAAGGACGAAGAGCTCCGCGACAACGTGCGCAACGCCTACGAGTCCGCGCGTGTGGTCTACAACGAGCTGATCGGCGGGCGCGGCGCGATTCCGGTCGCCACGCGCGTTGCCACCGACAAGGACATCCAGGAGCATTTGCGGGAAGCGCTCGACGAGCTCCGCCAGGCCGCCGATCGAGTGCAGGGCAAGAAGGACAACAGCGGACGCAACACGATGCTGTTGCTGACGGGCATCGCGCTCGGCGTCCTCTTCAACCCGTTCTCCGGCGCGCAGACGCGCAAGTGGCTCTCCGACAAGATTTTCGGGCCGAGCGACGAGTTCACCTATCAGGGCGGCAACTCGAGCCCCAGCTCGAATTAGATCTATTTCTTCGGGTTCTTCGAGCTGAAGTTGTCGGCCCTCACGACGAGGGGCGTGATCGCGCGCTGCAGTGAACCCGGGACGAGCCCGTCCGCGGTCGAGATGTCGGTCGCTGCCAGAAGGATCGCCCCGGGCTTCGGCGCGTTCCCGAGCGAGTTCAGCGGCGCCCAGGCGTCGCCGCCCGCGAAGCTCACGTCCTGGAGGTGCTTCCACGCGAGGAGGTACGACGTCGGGTTGACCGCGCCGTCGTAACCGAGACCGAGCAGGCCGACGGGATGGACCTCGAAGTGCAGGTGGAACGGGGTCCCCTCTGCGTCGCCGGTGTTGCCGACGAACCCGACGACATCACCCGCATTCACCTTGCTGCCGTTCACCGCGAGCGGCGAAAAGGCGGAGAGATGTGCGTAGTAGAAGAGGTTTCCCTGACCGTCACGGATCCAGAGGCGGTTTCCTCCGACCTTGTTCCAGCCAACCGAGAAAACGGTTCCTGATGCAACTG
>CATPAS010000268.1 GCA_955652075.1 uncultured Gaiellaceae bacterium
ACACGCTCGTTCACCTCGATGCCAGGACCGGAGGGACGCTGGAAAAACTGCCGCTCTCAACCGACCTGACAGCCAGCGCTCACTCGGTAACGGCCGGCGCCGGAGCCGTCTGGGTCGGATCGGGTGTGCGACTGCTCAAGATCGACCCCAGGACCGGCGCGGTCCTCGGTCGTCGCGTGTGCTGCGGGGGGGTCAACGACGTCGCGGTTGGAGGAGGCTCCGTCTGGGTTGCGGACGTACATGAGGAGATCATCCGTCTCTCTCAGACCGACGCACGACCGACCGGGCGCGCGAATCTCGGCGCCATCCCAGGCGCGGTCACCTTTGCGTACGGCTCGCCCTGGCTGGCTCTCCCCTCCTCCAGCTATCCCCACGTCGATCTCGCGCGAATCGATCCGCTATCGATGCAGGTCGCTCAGATGACTCCGATCGGCGTGTCGACCGGCTATCCCCCGACGTTGGAACTGGCCGCGGGCGCCGGAGACCTCTGGGTTACAAGCTTCGACGCGGGCACTGTCGTGCGGGTCGATTCGAAGACGAACGTCGTCAAGGCAACGATCCGAATCGGTCATCACCCGTTCGGCATTGCGTTCGGCGCCAACCGCATCTGGGTGACAGTCAGCTAGGGACGCAGCACGGCGCGCCGCGGCCCCGCGAGAAAGCCGGCCTCGAGGAGCAGCGGCATGATCTCGGTCTCGCCGACCGGCTCGCTGTCGAAGCGTTCCACGGCAAGACGTTTCTTCGTGCCGCCCTTCTTGACGTGGTCGACAAGCGCAGCGAGTGCGACGCGGAGCCAACGCTCTTCCGGATCTCGAAGGGGAACGAGCGACTTCCCTCCACGCTCGACGAAGAGCGCGGGCTGACCGCCGAGCAAGACGACCTGTGCACCGGCGACGCGAGCGGCGCGTGCGCCGGCGCGCTTCGGCCAGGGGAGGGCCGCACCGTAGGGCTGCGCCGGGTCCGCCGCCGGCAGGACGAGCGCTTCGGGCTCCTCGTCCTCGCGCGGACGCAATTCTCTGAGCCGCTCCACCGCGCCCGGCAACGCGAACTGCGCACCGCCGAGGCCTTCGACGAAGTAGCCGCGCCGGCAGACGCCGAGAGTCTCGAGCGCGCGCAGTTCGCCGTAAACCGCGCCGTAGCCGCCGGGAATTCCCTCGCCGCGCACGCCGTCACGCGTGACGATGCCCTGCCGCTCGAGCAGCAGCTCCGCGAGGGCTCGTGGGTCGGGCCTTCCCGGGAAGAGCTTGTCGGTCAGCGACCAGCGTCCCTGCGTCGCCGTGATGCCGGCGGATCGCTGGCGCGAGAAGCGGCGCGGACGTCCGCGCTGCCGGCGTGGCGCCTGGTAACGACGGCCGGCTCGCAGCGGCGTCCACGCGTCGTTCGTCACCTCACCCGCCCAGACGAGGTCCCACAGCGCGGGCAACGCCACCTCGGGCTCCAGCCCTGTCGCAGCGACGAGGTCGTACCAGAACTCCGCGCTGCTTCCCAACGCCTCGCGGATTCGATCGTGCGCGTTTTCTTCGGGGCGTGGCGCCGCGGCCGGACGGCCGAGAGCCGGTGCGTCCTCGCGGAAGAAGACGGCGACACGGTCGAGCCCGGCCCCCACCCACACGACTTCGCCCGAGGCGCAGAGCTGATCGAGCTGGCTCGCGTTGAAGCCGGGAACGCGACGCGGCAGCACCTCCGATTCCCAGAGAGACACGGGCAACGACAATCCCTGTAACGGCACAAGCGCTTCACGCAGCGTCGCGCGGCGGTCGATCCCGTGCCAGTGCGGCAGAAAGCGGCCGAACGCAGCCTGCTCGGCGGGCTCGACCTCCTTGCGCAGCGCGGCGAGCGACGCGCGCCGCAGACGCCGCAGGACGTCGGGGTCACACCACTCGCGCTCGGTTCCCCCGGGACGTAGCTCGCCGCGCAGAAGCTTCTCCTGCCGCTCGAGCTGCTGCAGCAAGGGCTCGACGTCACGTCCGAACCGCTCGTTCGCCTGAGCGGTCGTGAACGGCCCGCGTCCGCGCGCGTAGCGCGACACGAGCTGCTCGAGCGATTCTGAGCCGCCCTCGAGGAAGACTTCAGGCAGGCCGCCCGGCGGCATCACGCCGACGGCGTCGCGGTACCGGCCCGCGTCCTCAGCGGCGATCAGCCGCTGCTCGCCGGCGAAGCGAACGAGCAGCGCGCGGCGTTCGCGCAGGAGGGTCTGCGCGAAGCCCTCGTCGTACTCCCCCTCGCGCAGGTCGCCGCGGAGGCGCAGCTGATCGTGGAGCTGGTCGGCGTTGCGCGGGTTGCCGCGCAACTGTGCCTCGACCTCCTCGACGGCATCCGCATCGAGCAGGTCGCGCAGCTCCTCTTGGCCGAGGAGCTCACGCAGAAGGTCGCGGTCGAGTGACAGCGCCTGCGCACGCCGTTCGGCCGGAGGGGTGTCGTCCTCGTACATGTAGGTCGCGATGTAGTCGAAGAGCAGCGACGCGGAATACGGCGACGCGGACGCAGTCTCGACATCGACCAGGTCGAGCTCGCGCGTGCGCAGCCCTTGCAGCAGCCGCTTCAGCGACGGCAGGTCGAAGACGTCCTGCAGGCATTCGCGGTAGGTCTCGAGGATGACCGGGAACGAGCCGTAGCGCCGCGCGACCTGCAGCAGGTTCTGCGCCTTCAGGCGCTGCTGCCACAACGGCGTGCGCTGGTCGGGACGGCGACGCGGGATCAGCAGCGCACGCGCTGCGTTCTCGCGGAAGCGTGCGCCGAAGAGCGCGCTCTGCCCAACCTCCTGCACGACGAGCTCCTCGATCTCTTCCGGCGAGATGGCGATCTCGTCTGTAGGCGGCGGTGCGTCAGCGTCGGGGAGATGAATTGCGATGCCGTCGTCCGACCAGATCGAATGCACCTCCAGGCCGAGGGACTCGCGCAGCCGCGCGGACAGCGCAAGCGCCCACGGTGCGTGCACCCGCGCGCCGAACGGCGTCAGGATGCACAGACGCCAGTCGCCGATCTCGTCGCGGAACCGCTCGACGACGACCGTCCGGTCCGACGGGATCGCACCGGTCGCCGCGGCCTGCTCGTTCAGGAACGTCAGCAGGTTGCGCGCAGCGCGGTCGTCGAGCAG
>CATPAS010000269.1 GCA_955652075.1 uncultured Gaiellaceae bacterium
ACCGCGGCGATCCCCCAGCCGAGTGCGAGCATCCAGCTCACGCGAATGCCGACGAGGCGCGACGAATCCGGGTTCACGGCCGCCGCACGCAACGCGAGACCGAGCTTCGTGAAGCGGAAGAACAGACCGAGCACGACGACCAGCACGATCGAGACGGCCACGATTCCGATGTCCTGCACGCTGATGGGCACGCCGCCGACATCGAGCGTGCGAGTAGAGAACGGGCCGTGGAACTGGTACGTCGCACCACCCCAGATCACGTACATGAGCCCGTTGAGCAGAAGCGCGAGGCCGAGCGTGATGATCACCATGGTCAGGACCGGCGCGTTCTCCACCGGACGAATGAGGCTCCGCTCGATCGCCACGCCGCCGGCGAACGCGATCGCGAGCACAATCGGGAACGCCGTCCAGAACGACAAGCCGTGGTTCATCAACGACCACGCGATGAACGTCGTGAACGTCGCCATCTCCCCCTGGGCGAAGTTGATGACGCGTGTGGAGCGGTAGATGATCACGATCGCCAACGCGAGGCCGGCGTAGATCGCGCCCTCGCGGATGCCTGCCGCAAGCTGTTGCGCGAACTCCGTCCAGGTGAAAGCGCCCAACATCATCAGTAGCCGAGGTACGACTTGCGGACGGATTCGTTGGCGCGCAGCTCGTCGCTCGTGCCTTCGACGACGACGTTGCCGACCTCGAGCACGTAGGCGCGCGCGGCGTGGGCGAGCGCGAGGTTCGCGTTCTGCTCGACGACGAGCACCGACATGCCGTCGTCGCTCTTCATGCGCGCGAGCGCTTCGAAGATCTCCTTGACCACGAGCGGAGCGAGACCGAGCGACGGCTCGTCGAGCAACAGCAGCTTCGGCCTCCCCATCATCGCGCGGCCGAGCGCCAGCATCTGCTGCTCCCCGCCGGAGAGCGTCCCAGCCTGCTGGTCGCGCCGCTCTTCCAGCCGGGGGAAGAACGTGAAGACACGCTGCGCGTCCTGCTTGATGTTGGTGCGCCGCACATAGGCGCCGAGGCGCAGGTTCTCCCACACCGAAAGCTCACTGAAGGTGCCGCGGCCCTCCGGAACGTGCGCGATCCCCGCGCGCGCCGTCGCCTCCGGGCGGCGCGGGAGTTTCTTCCCGGCGAACACGACGTCGCCGCTGCGGCGCACTGTCCCGGAGATGGCGCGCAGCGTCGTGGTCTTCCCAGCGCCGTTTGCGCCGAGCACCGCGACCAGCTCGCCGTTGCCGACATGGAGCGATACTCCGTGCAGGGCCTTGACCGGCCCGTAGCGCGCCTCGATGTTGTGCAGCTCGAGGATCAAACGGATGTCCCGAGGTACGCCTCGATGACGGATGGATTCGCCTGCACCTCTCGCGGAGTCCCTTCCGCGATCTTCTTGCCGAAGTCGAGCACATGGACACGGTTGGCGATGCTCATGACCAGCCCCATGTGATGCTCCACGAGGAGGATCGTCAGCTCGAAGTCGTCCCGCATTCGGCGGATGAACACGCCGAGCTGCTCGACCTCCTCGTGACTGAGCCCGCCGGCCGGCTCGTCGAGCAGCAGCAACTGCGGTCCCGAGGCCAGCGCACGCGCGAGCTCGACTCGCTTCTGCGTTGCGTACGGGAGCTCCAGAGCCGGGCGGTGGCGGACCGAGTGCAGGCTCACGTAGAAGAGGACGTCTTCGGGCCGCTGCTCGCCTTGTCGAGCGTGTGCGCCCACGCGGACGTTGTCGATCACCGTCATCCCGCGGAAGAGCTCCACGTTCTGGAACGTGCGTGCGATTCCCCAGCGGACGACCGCGCTCGGCGGGGTGTCGAGCAGGGTCTCGCCGTCGAAACGAACGTCGCCCTCGTCTGGTGTGTAGAGGCGCGTGATCACGTTGAACGCCGTCGTCTTGCCGGCGCCGTTCGGCCCGATGAGCCCGACGATCTCCCCCGCCTCCGCGGTGAAGGAAACGGCATCGAGCGCGACGATGCCGCCGAAACGCTTGGAGACGTTGTCGACCTCGAGAAGGGGCAAGAGCGCCATAGACTAAGGCGAAGGCCAGATGAGGTTCAAAGCAAATCGCCCTAGGAGTTGGTCAAAACGGAGGCGACGGCAAAGCCGTCACCTCCTCTATGCGGCGCCGCCGAGATCGGCGCCTTCAAGACGGAGGCGACGGCAAAGCCGTCACCTCCTCTATGCGGCGCCGCCGAGATCGGCGCCTTAGCGTCGGGCGTCGGTGCACCAAACGGCAGAGCGCTTCCAGGCACGCCTGCGCGAGCTCGGCTTCGATGCCGAGGTTCGGGAGCTCGCAAACTCCACCCGGACCGCCCAGGAGGCTGCGGACGCGGTGGGCGTCGAGGTCGGTCAGATCGTCAAGTCCCTCGTGTTCGTCGACGAGGGATCGCCGCTCCTCTGTCTGTGCGCCGGCGACCGGCGCGTCGACACGGAGAAGCTCGGCGCCGGAGTTCGCCAGGCCAAAGGCGACGAGGTGCGCGAGGCGACAGGCTTCGCGATCGGAGGAGTGCCACCCGTCGGTCACGATCGGCCCATCCACACCGTCGTCGACGCCTCCCTCCGACGGTTCGAAACGGTCTGGTGCGCGGGCGGCACGCCGCACGCTGTCTTCCCGGTGGCAACCGAGGCGTTGATCGCGGCGATTCCGGATGTCGAGGTTCGCGAGATCTCCTAGAG
>CATPAS010000270.1 GCA_955652075.1 uncultured Gaiellaceae bacterium
GAAGATCGTCATGGTCACTGCATACGACGCGCCCGGCGCGCGGCTGGCGGAACAGGCTGGCATCGACGTTCTGCTGATCGGCGACTCCGCTGGCATGGTCGTGCTCGGCCACGACGGAACCGTCCCGGTGACGGTCGAAGAAATGCTCTTTCTGACGCGCTCCGTGTCCGGCGCCGTGGAGCGGCCGCTCGTCGTCGGCGACATGCCGTTCGGCAGCTACCACGTCTCCGACGAGGACGCGCTGCGCAACGCGATCAGGTTCGTCAAGGAAGCCGGCGCCGACGTCGTCAAGCTCGAAGGCGCCGGGCCTTCGCTCTCGCGCGTGCGTGCGATCGTCGCCGCCGGCATCGGCGTGATGGGGCACGTCGGCCTGACGCCTCAGACGGAGACGATTCTCGGCGGGTTCAAGACGCAAGGCCGAACGGCAGCAAAGGCGCGCCAGCTGCTGGCCGACGCGCTGGCGCTCGAGGCGGCCGGCTGCTTTGCCATCGTGCTCGAAGCCGTTCCGGTGCCGGTCGCCACGCGCATCACCGAGTCGCTCACGGTGCCGACGATCGGAATCGGCGCGGGCGCTGCGTGCGACGGCCAGGTCCTCGTCTACCACGATCTGCTCGGCCTCACCGAGGGACGCGCGCCGCGCTTCGTCAAGCGTTACGCGCACCTTGCGGAGGAGATCCGCGGAGCGCTCACGACGTACGCCGAAGAAGTTCGCAACGGCGTCTATCCCGCGCCGGAGCACACGTACGCCATGCCGGAGGACGAGCTCGAACTGTTCTCAGAAGCGTTTTCTTCTGCGCGTCCTCAGGGAGGCGCCGCAAGCGGCGCCTCAGCCGAACGCGTAGAGCAGCGTCAGGGCGACGGCTAGCCCCGCCGCGATCACCGACGCGAACGCGACACCTGCCAGCGAGCGGGCCCAGGTCCAGCCCTGCACGGTCCGAACCCCGACCACCAGCAGCGCGAGCGACCAGATGACGAAGCCGTAGAAGACCCAGGCCAGCACGGGCCCGGCGCCGTGTCCGTCGGCGCCGCCGGTCCTGAAGAGATCCCAGCCGTAGAGGGCGATCCGGATCGGCCAGTAGAGGAAGAGCGCAAGGGCGATCGGGACGGCGGAGAAGGCGAGCAGGTGCCGTGCGCGCCGAAAGCTGCCGCGGCCGCCCAGCCGCCGAAGCGCCACGTGCAGGACTTTCCCGATCACGAAATAGATCGTGAAGCCGTACAGACCACCGGCGAGGAACGCCCACACTGCGAGCAGCGACCCGTCGATCTGGACATCGTCGAGCAGCGTGCTCGCAACCGTCGTGGCGAGTACCGCCGCGATACCGGCGAGCCACACGATTGCGCCGGCCGTGTCCTGCCGTGCCGCTGCGGCCTCGTCCGAGTCGTCACGGAGCGCGGCAAACACCCTGCTTGGGCTTTGAAGCACGAGCAGCGCGCGCAGAAACCACGCTTTCTCGTCGTTGCGCGCCGCGGTGCGTGCGGCTGCCTCAGGCAGCGGCCACCGCAGCCTTCGGCAGGACGTGCCGGAGGAACTGCCCGGTCGCCGACTCGTCCACGTCGGCGATCTGCTCCGGCGTGCCCGTCGCGATGATCTCGCCGCCGGCCTCGCCGCCCTCGGGACCGAGGTCGATGATCCAGTCGGCCTGCTTGATCACATCGAGGTTGTGTTCGATCACGAGCACCGTGTTCCCCGAGTCGACTAGCCGCTGCAGCACGTCGAGCAGCTTCTCGATGTCTGCGAAGTGCAGCCCGGTCGTCGGCTCGTCGAGGATGTACAGCGTTTTTCCGGTCGCGATCTTCGAGAGCTCCGACGAAAGCTTGACTCGTTGCGCCTCGCCCCCGGACAGCGTCGTCGCCGGCTGTCCGAGCTTGATGTAATCGAGCCCGACATCGTGCAGCGTCTGCAGGCGCCGACGTAGCTTCGGGATCTTGGCGAAGAATTGCAGCGCTTCCTCGACCGACATCTCGAGCACGTCAGCGATGGACTTCCCCTTGAAGCGCACTTCCAGCGTCTCGCGGTTGTAGCGCGCTCCCTTGCAGGTCTCGCACGGGACGTACACGTCGGGGAGGAAGTGCATCTCGATCTTGATCTGGCCGTCGCCCTTGCAGGTCTCGCAGCGGCCGCCGCGCACATTGAACGAGAACCGGCCCGGCTTGTAGCCGCGCACCTTCGCCTCGGGCGTCATCGAGTAGAGCTCGCGGATGTGGTCGAAGAGCTTCGTATAGGTGGCAGGGTTCGACCGTGGAGTACGCCCGATTGGCGACTGGTCGATGTCGATCACCTTGTCGAAGACCTCGATTCCTTCGACCGCGTCATGCTCGCCCGGCTTCGTGCGGTGCCGGTGCAGCTTGTTCGCGAGCGTCTTGTGGACGATCTCGTTCACGAGCGTCGACTTGCCGGACCCGGATACGCCTGTGACGACGACGAACTTTCCGACCGGGAACTCCACGTCGATGTCCTTCAGATTGTGCTGCGTGGCGCCGCGCACCCAGAAGGAGCCGTTGTCCTCCGTACGGCGCTGGGGCACCGGGATCACGCGCGAACGCGAGAGGAACTGCCCGGTGACCGAGCTCTTGGTCCGTTCGACCTTCGCCGCGGTACCCTCGGCGACCACGTGCCCCCCGTGCTCCCCCGCACCCGGGCCCATGTCGACGAGCCAGTCGGACGAGCGCATCATCTGCTCGTCGTGCTCGACGACCAGCACGGTGTTGCCGAGGTCGCGCAGGCGCTCGAGTGTTCCGATCAACTTGTCGTTGTCCCGTTGGTGGAGGCCGATAGAAGGCTCGTCCAGGATGTAGAGCACGCCGACCAGCTGCGACCCGATCTGCGTCGCCAGCCGCAGGCGCTGCGCCTCCCCACCCGAGAGCGTGGCGGATGCACGGTCGAGTTGCAGATAGCCCACGCCGACGTTGTCGAGGAACATCAGGCGCTCGCGAATCTCCTTGACGATGCGCGCGCCGATCAGCTGCTCGGTCTCCGTGAGCTGGAGCCCGTCCAGGAACTCGAGGGCGTAGGTGACGGACATCTGCGTGAACTCGTGGATGTTCTTGCCGCCGACCGTGACCGCGAGCACCTCCGGCTTGAGGCGCGCTCCGTTGCAGACCGGGCACGGCCGGAAGGACATGTACTCCTCGATGCGCTCCCGCTGCGTGCCGGAATCGGTCTCGCGGTAGCGCCGCTCGAGGCTCGGGATGATGCCTTCGAAGGCGAGCATGTAGGAGCGGCGACGGCCCATCCGGTTGCGGTAACTGACGTAGACGCGCTCGCCTTCGGTGCCGTACAGGAAGAGATCCTCTTCCTCCTCCGTGAGGTTCTCCCAGGGCTCGTCGAGCGGAATCTCGTAGCGTTCGGCGATCGCCTGGATGACCGACTCGTAGAAGCCCGAGTTGCCCACCGACCAGGGCACGAGCGCGCCTTCGGAGATCGAGAGGCTCGTGTCCGGAA
>CATPAS010000271.1 GCA_955652075.1 uncultured Gaiellaceae bacterium
TCAGGGTCGGCTCTGCCCAGTGCAGGTCTTCGAAGATGAGCACTGTCGGGTGGTCGAGTGCGAGGAGCTGTGCGGCGCGCCTGATCCCCCAGTGAAGCTCGCCCTGGGCTATCTCAGCTGCTGCGTATGTGCCCCGAGGCGTCATCGGGATGCCGATGACGTTCGAGAGCGCGGCCGCGACCGTCCGGAGCTCATCCGTGTTATCGGTCGGAAGGCGTTCGAGAAAGAGGTCGAGCTTCCTGGCGAGGGTCTCGCGGTTGTCGCTCTGAAGGATCCCGGCGGCCGACTTCACGAGCTCGGTGACCGGCCAGTACGTGATGCCTTCGCCATACGACAGGCACCGCCCCCAGTGAACGCTGCCACCCTCCCGGATGCGGTCGGCGAACTCGGTGAGCAGGCGACTCTTGCCGATTCCCGGTGTGCCTACGACTCCGAACAGGGTCGGACGACGCTCGCGCAGAGTCTCGTCCCAGGCCTCCAGGAGTTGGCCGAGCTCGGCGTCACGACCGACGAGCGGAGTCGTCGGTGTGCGAGTCGACTCGCGCTCCCGTACACCTCTGACCTCCCAAACGGCGACGGGCTCCGCCTTGCCTTTGGCGGCGATCGGCTCGGCTTCGCTGTAATCAATTGTCTCGCGAGTCGCCAGGTACGTCGCCTCGCCGACGAGAATTCCGTTGATCGGGGCGGCTGACTGCAGGCGCGCCGTTGTATTCATCACGTCGCCCGAGGCCATTCCCTCTCCCTCACTCGAGCGCGCGCCGAGCACGACGAGCGCCTCGCCGGTGTTCACTCCTACGCGGACCTTGAGATCCAGCCACTCGTCGGCCGTGTTCAGATCGTTGATCGCATCACAGATCGCGAGTGCGGCGCGGACGGCGCGTTCGGGATCGTCCTCGTGTGCGATCGGAGCGCCGAACAACGCGACCACAGCGTCGCCGATGAACTTCTCGACAGTTCCGCCGTACCGCTCGAGCTCAGCTCGCAGGCGCGTGTAATACGGCGCGAGCCGCGCGCGAACGTCCTCGGGGTCGAGCTGCTCGGCTGCGGCCGTCGATCCCACGATGTCCGTAAAGACGACGGTCACGAGCTTCCGCTCCTCGGCGGAGGGTGGGGGCGCGGCGAGCGGCGCGCCGCACGCCAGGCAGAATTTTGCAATCTCGGGGTTTTCCTGGCCGCACTGAGGACAGACCGTCATCCTTCGAGTGTTACGTTCCGGGCCGGGCGGTTCAAGGCGAGAAGCCTGCCCGGCCCCTGAGCTACGCTCCGGGGAATGGCCGAAAAGCGTTATCTCCTGACTCCGGGACCCACGCCGGTACCCCCCGAGGTCCTCGCCGAACTGGCGAGACCGATCATCCATCACCGGGAGCGTGACTTCCGCGAGATCTACCAGCGCTGTCTGGCGCGGCTGCAAGAGGTGTACAGGACCCGGAACGACGTGCTGCTGTTCACGACTTCGGGGACGGGCGCGTTCGAATCTGCGGTCGCGAACCTGACCTCGCCGGGAGACCGGCAGCTCGTGCTCTCGGCAGGGAACTTCGGCGAGCGCTGGGCGGGAATGGCGAAGGCGTTCGGCGCCGATCTCGTGCATGCGCGGCTGGAGTGGGGTGAGACGCCTGAGCCCGACGACCTGCGCTCGGCCCTCGCGGATGCCGGCGACGTGAAGGTCGTCTACCTCACGCACTCGGAGACCTCGACAGGCGTCGTCTGCGACGTGCAGGCCCTTACTGCCGTGGCAAAGGAAGCGGGCGCGCTGGTCGTCGTCGACGCGGTGTCCAGCCTCGGTGCCGTGCCGCTCGAATCCGACCTCTGGGGAATCGACGTCGTCGTGTCGGGCTCGCAAAAAGCGCTCATGTGTCCGCCCGGTCTCGCGTTCGCATCCGTCTCTGACGCCGCTCTCGCAGCGTCCACGAGCGCCGGCGCTCCTCGTTACGTCATGGACTGGGAGCGAACCCGCATGGGGCAGGAGAAGCTCGACGCTCCGTTTACTCCGGCCGTCTCCCTCGTTCGTGCGCTCGACGTCGCGCTCGGCCTGCTGCTGGAGGAGGGGCTCGAAGCGGCGTTCGATCGTCACGCGCGGCTCGGCCGAGCGTGCCGAGAAGGGGCGAAGGCGATGGGACTGGAGCTGTTCTCCCCGGACGAAGAGCGGTCGGCCGTCGTGACCGCGATTCGCGCGCCGAACGGCGTCGACTCGACGGAGATCGTCAAGGGACTGCGCGATCGCTTCGGGATCACGATCGCCAACGGCCAGGGCGACCTGAAGGGAAAGATCTTCCGCATCGGCCACATCGGCTGGTTCGACATCTTCGACATCACCACCGCGCTCGGGGCGGTCGAGCTCGTGCTGACGGACGCGGGCGCGGAGATCGAGCGCGGCGTTGCAGTCTCCCGCGCTCTCGAGGCCTGGGCCGAGCACACTCCAGTTTGAGCAAGGTCCTCGTCCGCGAAGAGATCGCGGAGGCCGGCGTTCGCCTGCTGCGCGAGCGCGGCTTCGAGGTCGACGTCGACGGCGCCTCCGACCTCGCCGAGACGATCGGCCGCTACGACGCGATCATCGTTCGCTCCGCGACGAAGGTAACGGCGGACCTGATCGCGCGTGCGGACAACCTGAAGGTGATCGGACGCGCGGGAGTCGGCATCGACAACGTCGACGTCGACGCAGCGACGCGGCGCGGAATCGTCGTGGCCAACGCACCGGAGTCCACAGTCATCTCCGCGGCGGAGCACACGATCGGCCTGCTCGTCGCGCTGACGAGGAACATCCCGCAGGCCCACGCTGCGCTCAAGCAGGGCCGGTGGGAGCGCAAGACGTACGGTGGGGTGGAGTTGGCCGACAAGACCCTCGGGGTTCTCGGCTTCGGCCGGATCGGCCAACAGGTCGCGCGACGTGCCGCCGGCCTCGGAATGCGAGTCGTCGCGTACGACCCGTATGTCTCGGCCGAGCGGTTTCGCGAGCTCGGGGTCGAGCGGGTCGAGAACGAGGAGGACGCCTACGCGGCCGCGGACTTCCTGACGCTGCACCTTCCTTTGACCGACGACACGCGCAAGTCGATCAACGCGGACGCGTTCGCGAAGATGCGGGACGGCATCCGGATCGTCAACGCCGCGCGTGGCGAGCTCATCGACGAGGACGCGCTGCTCGCGGCGCTGAAGTCGGGGAAGGTCGGCGGCGCCGCGCTGGACGTGTTTTCGACGGAGCCGTACTCCGGGCCTCTGCTCGAGTTGGACAACGTCGTCGTCACGCCGCATCTCGCGGCATCGACCGAGGAGGCGCAGGATCGAGCGGGCGTGATCATCGCGGAGCAGGTGGCAGCTGCACTCGAAGGCGGCCTCGTGACGAACGCCGTCAACATCCCCGTGATCGGCGCGGAGGATCTCGAAGTGCTCGGGGCGTACATCCCGCTCGCCGCCAAGCTCGGGCGCCTGGTCATGGAGCTCGCAGAAGGGCGCGTCGAGGAGCTCCGGCTGACCTACTTCGGTGCGTTGGCCCAGTACGACACCAGGCTGTTGACGGTCGCCGCGTTGAACGGCGCCTTCCAGGGACGCTCCGACCAGCCGGTGAACTACGTCAACGCGCCGGTGATCGCGGCCGAGCGCGGCGTCGACGTTCGCGAAGAACGAAGTCGTTCCGCCCGTGACTACACCAACCTGGTGCGCGTGGAGGCCGTTTCGGGCGGACATCCTCTGCGCGTGGCCGGCACGACGATGGGCAACGACAACCGGCTCTGGCTCGTCAGCGCGCTGGGGTTCGAACTCGACATGGAGCTTGCGCCTCTGCTCGTCGTGTTCCGTTACGACGACGTCCCGGGCGTGATCGGCAAGGTGGGGACGCTCTTCGGCGAGGCGGGCGTCAACATCGCGAACATGGCCGTGTCGCGAACACGTCAGGGCGGCAAGGCTCTGATGGCGTTGTCGATCGACTCACCCGCGCCGCCGGAACTGGTGAAGCAGGTCCACTCGGAGTTCGAAGACACCCGCTTCATCTCGCTGCAGTGACCTCTAGACCGTGCCAGAGCGTGGATCGAGGCGGCGAACGGTTCGCGCCACGACCGCGTTGAACTTCTCCGCGACGGCGAGGCGCCTGTGCGGCCGCTTCACGACCCGCTCCAGCTCATCGACCTCGTGCCCAGGGACGAGCAGGAAGTGCGTCCCGTCGGCACGGACTTCTTCGTACTGGTCGAGTGTCGCAGGCACTCGTTCGGCGCACGCGGGATCCGCGCACTCGCAGACGAACTCGGCATCCCGGGCGTTGAACCGTTCCGCGCTCTCGGCGATTCTCTCGTTGACGTCCCTGAACAGCGCTTCAGTGTGCGCGATCCGCACTTCCCGCTCGGCCATCTCGTCTCCCGTCGTTTGACTGACAGGTCAAGAA
>CATPAS010000272.1 GCA_955652075.1 uncultured Gaiellaceae bacterium
ATCCCCACCACGACACGCTTCACACCCTCGAGTGCCGGAGGAAGCCCTCCGCTCTTCGCACCGCGCCGCGCCGGCGCTCTTCTCGCGGCGACGGCATTCCGATCCCCCATTTTGAGGAGGCGCCGCCACCGCGAGCGCCTACGGTGCGCCCGGAGGGCTTGGAGCGCCCTCGATTGTCATGACTGCGGCGATTGCACATCTGACGCGACCCCGCCTGCGTGCTTCCTTGCGCGGCCGACCGGTGCACATCGTCACGGTCCTGGCATTGGTCCTGCCCGTCCCATTCTGCGCCGCCCTGGGGCTCTCGCTGCCGTTGCCCGCGAGCGTCGCGCGGATCGCAGCCAGGCTCGTGCCCTTTGCCAACTCCGCCGTGCTGAACGCCAAAGAGGAGCAATTCCTCGGCGCGCGAGGCAGCATCGTCAAGACGCCAGCAGCGCCGGCCGGTAACGCCGGCCGAGCAATTGATCCGGCCGGATCCCCGGCTGCTCAGCAGCCGCGCAAAGCCGGCGGGGGCAGGGTACCGGGCGGCAAGGTCGAGGCATCGACGACGGCGAGCCCGATCGGAACGGCCACGACGACAGTGGCGGCGGAGCACGGCTCGTCCGCCCCGCTGCAGACAGACCCCAGTGCCCGCCCGACTTCGTCGAGCGGGTCGGCATCCGTTCCCGACACCGGAAGCACGCCGCCCCCTCCGCCTTCTCCGCCTCCTAGCAGCACGCCGACGGTCGTAGACACGGCGACCGCCGCAGCTGCCACGGTTGTCGGAACCGCTGCAAATACGGTGACGACCGCGACCTCCACAGTCGCCGCGACCGTCGCTGCGGCCCCCGGCGTCGTCAAAGGCGCGGTCGGGATCGTTCTTCCCCCGAAACCATGACCAGAGAGAACCCGCCGCGGCTTGTGCTCCGGTTCGCAGTGTGCACCTGCGTCGCGCTCGCGCTCGCAGCCGCCGCGATTCTCATGGTCGTGCGACACCTCGTCACGGTCCAGGCCGAGCGCTCCGCAACGACTTACGCGCGAGTGATCGCGAATTCGACGCTGCGCGATTCCCTTCTCGCCACTGACTTCGAACATCCGGCAACGCCTGCGCGTCAGGCAACGCTCGACAAGCTTTTCCAGGCACGCGTGCTGGACGAAGGCGTTCTGCTCGCGGAGCTCTACGACAAGAGCGGCCGAGTCACGTACAGCACCGACCATCGTCGTGTCGGCCGCGACTCGAGTGCGCAGATGGGACATATCAGCGAGGCGCTGAACGGAACCGTCAGGGGGGACGCAACGAAACTCTCGACCACCGGCGCAGGTTCGCGCAAGGCCCTCCGCACCTACGCCCCGGTCGCGGTGACGGGTGGCGTCGGAGTCGTCGCACTCTTCCAGGACTACGCTCCGATCGCAAAGGCCGCGGCCACGACCTTCCTCCCCACCGCCGGCGTCTTCGAAGCCGTGCTCGTCCTTCTTTTCACCGTGCTGGTGCCGATGCTGCGCCGCGTGACCGTCCGGCTTCGCCGTCAGATGGACGAGATCGAGCACCGCGCGTTCTACGACCAGCTCACGGGCCTGCCGAACAGGAACCTGTTCCGGGACCGCGTGGAACAGTCGATCCTCACGTCACGACGGCAGCAGGCCTCCTCCACTGTGATGTTTCTCGACGTCGATCACTTCAAGGAGATCAACGACACTCTCGGCCACGAAGCGGGCGACACCCTCCTCGAGGTGGTCGCGGAACGGCTGCGAGCGCAGATGCGCGCGAGCGACACGCTCGCCAGGCTCGGCGGGGACGAGTTCGCGATCCTCTGCGACGGCTCGGCGACTCAGGCATCTCTGCTCGCCGAGCGCCTCCACAACGCGCTACACGGGACTGTCACGGTGCGCGACTTCCCACTCGAGATCACCATGAGCATCGGTGTCGCAACCTTTCCCGAACATGGCGAAGACGCTGACACCGTGCTGCGCCACGCCGACGTCGCGATGTACCAGGCGAAGCAAACCCGGGCGGGGACAGCGCTGTACGACCCCGAGCAGGATCTGAACGACGAGGCCCGACTCACCCTTGCGGGGGAACTACGGCGGGCGATTCAGAACGAGGAGCTCGTGCTGCACTTCCAGCCGAAGGCGCGGCTCGCGAGCGGGCGGATCGTGGGCGTCGAAGCGCTCGTGCGCTGGCAACATCCCGAGCGCGGGTTCATTCCACCCAACGAGTTCGTGCCCATTGCCGAGCGCACTGGGCTCATCAAGCAACTCACTCGCTATGTCCTCGCCAGCGCCCTTCGACAATGCAGCGAGTGGCGCGCCTTGGGCCTCGACCTTGACATCGCCGTCAACCTCACGATTCCCGATCTGCTCGACCTCGAACTGCCCAATCTGATCGAGAGTCTGCTCGAGGAAACGGGCGTGCGGCCCGAGCAACTCGAGCTCGAGATCACTGAGACCACAATCCTCGCCGACCCCTTCCGCGTTGCACAGGTACTGACGCGGTTGAACGAGATGGGTCTGCGCCTGGCAATCGACGACTTCGGCACCGGCTATTCCTCTTTGGCGTATCTCAGGCGCCTCCCGGTGCACACGATCAAGATCGATCGCTCCTTCGTGATGGACATGTGCGAGAACGCAAGCGACGCGACGATCGTCCGCTCGACAATCGATCTCGGGAGAAATCTCGGGCTCGAAGTCGTCGCGGAAGGCGTCGAGACGCAAGAAGCCTGGGATGCGCTCGACTCGCTCGGTTGCACACTGGCGCAGGGC
>CATPAS010000273.1 GCA_955652075.1 uncultured Gaiellaceae bacterium
CTAGTCTTCGGACGAGACTGCTCCGGACCCGTTGGGGCCTGTCCCCACCATGGCCAGTTCCGCCATTGGGTCGAGTTGGGCGGGCCGCGGCGGTCGGGAACGTCCTTCGCTCTCGCACTGCCTGATCTGGATCTCGCACGGCCTGATCTGGAGAGACATGTCCAAGGGACAGTCCCTAGGACGGGGCCGCGACGGACATGTTGCGTGCCTGGCACCGGACCCTGGCGAAGCGGCTAACGGACCCCGGCGGCGAAGCCGATACGTAAGCCATGAGCGCCGTGCCGACCACGGCTGCCCGAACTGCGGCCGCCCCTCTGACCCTCTCGCGTGCCCTGGCGCGCCGGCTGGCGCTCACGCTGCTCTTCGCCGTCGCCGTGACCTACCACGCGTGGCAGTCACTCGGGCATGCGACGCCGACCGTCTTCAACGATGAGCTCCTCTACGGAAAGCTCTCGCAGGCGATCGCCGAAGGCCACTTCTTCTCGATTCGAGGAGAGCACTTCTACTTCCCGGCGATCCTGGCCCCACTTGTGCAGTCCCCCGCCTGGCTGCTCAGCTCGACGATGGACGCCTACACCGCGGCCAAGCTGATCAACGCAGCGCTGATGTCGGCGGCCGTCTTTCCCGCGTATTGGCTCGCCGCCCGCTTGGTGCGCCCGTCCTTCGCGCTGCTGACAGCCGCGGCCGCGGTGGCGACGCCGGCGCTCTTCTACCACGGCTACCTCATGTCGGAGGCGCTCGCCTATCCCGTCTTCCTCGCCGCGATCGCCGTGCTCGCGCACGCGGTACAGGCGCCCTCACGCCGCATGGCCCTCGCGGTACCGCTGGTCTGCGCGCTAGCGGTTGCGACGCGCGTGCAATTCCTCGTCCTGCCTCTCGCGTACATCGCAACGGTCGCGGTTTGCGGCAGGGGGCAGTACCGACGCCACCTTGTTCCCTGCGTATCGGCCGCGGCGCTCGTCGCCTTGCTGTTGGGAGTGCCCGGAGCGCTCGGCCAGTACAGCGAGGCAAGACATCTCGGTTTCTCCGCGGGAGGCGTCGCGCACTGGGCGCTGGTGAACGGCTACCTCCTGACCTACTCGGTCGGATTGACCGTCGTCGTAGCTGCGGCCTTCGGCCTCGCCGTCATGCTTGGCCGCCCTCGCAACAAGCTGGAGCGCCCCGTCGCGGCGCTGACGCTGATCTCCACCACGCTGTTCATCGGTCAGGCCGCAATGATCGGCGGCGGTGAGGCGAATCGACCCCTCGAGCGCTACCTCTTCTACGTCACGCCGCTCGTGTTCCTCGCCTTCTTCGCCTACGCGGAACGCGGGGCGCCCAGGCGACGCGAGCTCGTTGCCGCGACCTGCTTCGGCGCGCTCGCGCTTTCGCAGGTCTCCCTTCCCGGGCTGACGGGGACGGGCGCGTTCTTCTTCGACTCCGTGACCCTGTCGGGGTTCGCACGTGCGGCGTTCCGCGAAGGACTTCCGAATGCCTCGCTGATCTACTCGCTCGCTCCGATCTGCGTGGCGCTGCTGACGCTGGCTCTCCCGCTGCGACGGCGAGGCGCGCCTGAGCTGTTCGCGCTCGTCGCGATCAGCGTCATGTTCGCAACGGGCGTCGCGGTCTACGCGACAGACCGCCTCGCCACGGCCTGGTCGGTGCGCACCTTCGGTTCCGCCCCGCCCGACTGGCTCGACCGCCTGCACCTCGGGCCGGGGCACTATCTCGTGCTGCCGCGCGCGAATCCGCTCCTCGGCACGTATCTGGAAAGCTGGAACCGAACGGTGCGCGACGTGATCGTCCTCGGCACAGCCGCGCCCGACCCGCTCCCTTTGCGCGTCGCCCGCGTTGCCCCAGACGGCTCGCTCGAGATCTCCGGCAAGCGCACCGCAGAGCAGATCTACGTCGTCAACGTCTCCGGCTCGGCAATCGGCCTCCAGGGACGCGTCGTCGCCCGGCCCCGCGACGGGCTCGTCGCCTACCGAGTGCCCGCCGGCGCGCACGTCCGCTGGCTCGCCACCGGCCTGGCACCCGACGGCTGGACCGGCACGTCGCTTCGCTACCGGGCCTGGCCTGCGCGACCTGGCTTCTACGAGCTCGAGCTCTACGTGCCGGACGGAACTGCGCCGCGCAAGATCATGGTCGGAAAGCGGTTGTTCGTGATCCGCGCCGGAACGCCGCGGACGATCGAGGTTCCGACGAACGGCGCCCCGCTCGAGCTGCGCGTCGACGTGCCCTACATCCCGCTCCCCGGACGAGTCCTGGGCGTGAAGGTGCGCGCGATTCGGTTTCTAGACCGACGCGGCTGAGGCGACGCCGGCAGCGTCACGGAGCGCGTCGGCCTTGTCGGTGCGCTCCCACGTGAAGTCACGGTCTTCGCGGCCGAAGTGGCCGTACGCAGCGGTCTTGGTGAAGATCGGCCGCCGCAGGTCGAGGTCGCGCAGGATCGCCGCCGGGCGCAGGTCGAAGTGCTCGCGCACGAGCGCCTCGAGCTGGTCGATCGGGATGTGCTCCGTGTTGAACGTCTGCACCGCGATCGAGACCGGATGCGCGACGCCGATCGCGTACGCGACGTTGACCTCACAGCGATCCGCCAGTTCCGCCGCGACGATGTTCTTCGCGACATAGCGAGCGGCATACGCCGCCGAGCGGTCGACCTTCGTCGGATCCTTGCCGGAGAACGCACCGCCCCCGTGCCGCGCCGCACCCCCGTAGGTGTCCACGATGATCTTCCGGCCCGTGAGCCCCGTGTCTCCCATCGGGCCGCCGAGCACGAACTTCCCGGTCGGGTTGACGAACACGAAGTCCCGGTCGTCCATCAGCCGCTTCTCGTCGTACAGGTCCGTCGGCAGGATGGGATGCAGTACACGCTCGACGATGTCGGGCTTGATCAGGTCCTCCGACGAGATGCCGTCGGAGTGCTGCGTCGACACGAGCACGCGCTCGATCTCGACAGGACGCTGCCGTCCCTCGTCGTCCACCTCGTAGCGAATCGTCACCTGCGCCTTCCCGTCGGGCCGCAAGTAAGGCAGCTCGCCCGCCTTGCGCACCTCGGCAAGTCGCTTGCAGATCTTGTGCGCGAGCATGATCGGCAGGGGCATCAGCTCCTTCGTCTCGTTCGACGCGTAACCGAACATCATCCCCTGGTCGCCGGCGCCGATCCGGTCGAGCGGATCGTCGTCACGCGGGTCGTGCTGCACCTCGTACGAGGAATTGACGCCCTGCGCGATATCCGGCGATTGCTCGTCGAGCGCCACCACGACGCCGCACGTCGTCGCGTCGAAGCCCCACTCCGAGTGCGTGTAGCCGATCTCCGAGATCCGCTCGCGGACGAGCTTGGGAATGTCGACGTAGATGTCCGTGGAGATCTCGCCGGCCACCACGACGAGGCCGGTCGTGATCAGTGTCTCGCAGGCGACCCGTCCATCGGGATCCTCCGCCAGGACGGCGTCGAGGACGGTGTCCGAGATCTGGTCAGCGACCTTGTCGGGATGCCCCTCGGTGACCGATTCGGAGGTGAACAGGAATTCGCGCGCGGCCATAGGGGCCACAGGCTACACAGAACGCCGGACTACTTGACGCGCAGGAAGAACGAGACCTGGATCTCGTGTGAACGCCTGACGGCGTATTCCACTGCGGAGCGCAGCGGCTTCAGGTTCCGCTCGATGCTGGCGGGAAGCTGCACGTTGCCGAAACGCTGGATCAGCGGAATCGTGCTGTGGATGTCGACGTAGAGCACGACCTGCGGCTTGGCAGGGAGGCCCGAGCTCCGGGCCGCGTCCTTGAATTCCTGACTCTCTGCCAGGGTCTTGCCGCCGTTCTTCGTGAACGTGATTCCCGAGGGCAGGTTGCTGACGACCAGTCTGCCGTTGACGTTTCCGTACCGCAGTGCGAACCGCCCCGCGTCGAACACCCGGACCGGCACGCCTGCGATA
>CATPAS010000274.1 GCA_955652075.1 uncultured Gaiellaceae bacterium
GATTGCGGCAGAGGCGATGGATGCGGTTTCGCGCGAGGGCGACATCTCGATCGAACCGGCTGCAACGCGCCGCAACGTACTCACGCGCGGGGTCGACGTCAACGAGCTCGTCGGCAAGCGCTTCCGCATCGGCGACGTTGAATGCGAAGGGGTCGAGCTTTGCGAGCCCTGCGCACACCTCGAGTCGATGACGCAGCCGGGCGTGATCAAGGCGTTCGTCCATCGCGGTGGCCTCAACGCCGACATTCTCAGCGACGGCGAGATCAGCGTCGGCGACGCAGTCGTGGTCGGCTAAGAGACCGATCGCGCCTCGCGCTTTCCTTCTCGGCGGCACCGGCAACGTCGGCGCTGCTATCGCGCAGTCGCTCGCCGCCGACGGCTGGCAGATCACGCTGGCAGGAAAGACCGATCGCGCGGCCCCGGTGGGCTTCGACCACGTCACGCTCGACCGAGACGCGGAAAATGCGCTCTCGAGCGCCGACGGCTTCGATCTCGTCGTCGACGTCATCCCGTTCGAGGCAGCGCACGCCGAACAGCTGCTCCGGCTCGACGTCGGTGCGCTCATCGCAATCTCCTCCGCGTCCGTCTACGCGGACGAACAGGGTCGAACCCTCGACGAGGCGCAGGGCGTCGACGATTTCCCCGAGTTGCCGGTCCCGATTCCGGAGACGCAGCCGACGGTGGCGCCGGGCGAGGCCACGTACTCGACGAAGAAGGCGAAGCTCGAGCGCATCCTGCTGGAGAAGGGCCGCGTTCCGGCGGCGATCGTGCGACCATGCGCGATCTACGGGCAGGGCGACCGGATGGGGCGCGAATGGTTCTTCGTCAAGCGCGCACTCGATCACCGGCCCCATGTCGTGCTGACGAACGGGGGCGCCGGGCACTTCCACACGACGGCGTCCCAGAACATCGGCGAGCTCGTGCGGTTGATCGCGGCGCAGCCGCGGACGGACGTCTTCAACTGCGGCGATCCCGATCCGCCGACGGTGCTGGAGATCGCCCGCGCGATCGGCGAGGAGGCGGGCCATCGCTTCGAAGAGGTCCTGCTGGAGGAGCCCGCCGGTCGCGGCGAGGTCGGCCAGACGCCCTGGTCGGCGGCGAAACCTCTGCTCGTCGACATGGCGAAAGCCGAGCGCGAGCTTGGTTACCGCGCCGCGACCACCTGGGCCGAGGCGCTCCCCCTGCAGGTGCGCTGGCTGATCGACGCGACCAGGGACCGTGACTGGCGCGAGGTCCTCACGCGCGGAGCCGACTACCTGAAGTTCGACTACGAGTCCGAGGACGAGCTCGTCGCAAGCCTCCCGAAGGCGTAGGCTCGTCCCGTGAACGACGTCGTCAAGGTCGCGTGCGTACAGGCCGAGCCGGTCGCCTTCGACCGCGCGGCCACGATCGACAAGCTCGAAGGGCTTGCGGCCGAAGTCGCGGGCGCCGGCGCGCGGCTCGCGCTCTTCCCGGAGACCTTCATCCCGGTCTACCCGTCCAATCGCTGGGTTCGCTACCTCGCCGGGTGGGGCGGCCCCGAGGCCGGCGCTGCACGTGAGGTCTTCGCGCGGCTCATGCAGCAGTCGGTGACCGTTCCCGGTGCCGACTCGGATCGGCTCGCCGAGATCGCTCGCACCAACGACCTTTGGCTCGCGGTCGGCGTCAACGAGCTCGACGGCGGGACGATCTACAACTCGCTGCTCGTCTACTCGCCCGAGGGAAGCCTCGCGCTCCACCACCGCAAGCTGATGCCCACCAACCACGAACGCCTGGTCTGGGGACTGGGCGACGGAAGGGGCTTGGAGACGATCGCAACCGAGGTCGGCAAGGTGGGCGGCCTGATCTGCTGGGAGAACCTGATGCCGCTCGCGCGCTTCGCTCTCTACCAGGGCGGAGTCGAGGTCTATCTCGCGCCGACGGCCGACGACTCGGAGGACTGGCACGACTCGATGAAGCACATCGCCCGCGAGTCGCGCGCGTTCGTTCTCAGCTGCTGCGTCTACCAGCGCGCTTCGAGTTATCCGGCCGACGTGCCGCTCGCAGACGGCGACGACATCGTGGGCGGCGGGGGCTCGGCCATTCTTGCGCCGGACGGGACCTATCTCGCCGGGCCGCTGTGGAACGAGGAGGGCGTTCTCTACGCCGATCTCGATCCACAGCGGCTCTACGAGGCACGCCAGCGTTTCGACCCGGCCGGGCATTACCACCGGCCGGACGTGTTGCGCCTTCAGATTCGCTAAGCAGTGACGACGCTTAGGCCGTGACGACCCTCAG
Source organism: uncultured Gaiellaceae bacterium (assembly GCA_955652075.1). GTDB lineage: Bacteria > Actinomycetota > Thermoleophilia > Gaiellales > Gaiellaceae > 3-1-20CM-4-69-9. The sequence continues at coordinate 2,257 of CATPAS010000274.1, forward strand.
GCCGAGGCCGTTCGTCGGGAAACCGCGCAGCTTGCGCTTGAGTGCGTCGATCATGTGTGTGCCGCCTTCCGCAGTTGATACGCCGGGCTCAGCATGGGCCGATGTGCCCGCCGGCGCTATTCACGATCAGGCGCGACCGGATCCCCCGTACGGCGTAGTGACCGGCGCGGCGCGCTGCGCCTCAGGACACGCTCGTCGCCCTGGCGGCGCGTGACTCCATCGGCGTCGAAACGCTCCAGCAAGAGCTGCGCCGTTTTGCGAGACACTCCGAGCAGGTCACGGAACCGGGCGAGTTTGATGCGCCCGGAGGCTCCCATCTCCTTGAAGAGAACGGCGCGTGCGCGCTCGTAAGCAGCGGGCGACACTGCGTACCCGTCGCCCACGCGCACGAGGCGGCCCTGCTGCTCCAGGAACCGCGCCAGCCCCGCGTCCTCGATCTTCGCCGGCTCCAGCCCGAGCCGCGCTTCGAGCTCGGCTGCCTCTCGTTCGCGCTCACCGAGCGCGCCCGCCGCACCGGGGCGGTACAGCTTCGCCCCGCGTCGCTCGAGGCCGAGTCGAGGCACGATTGCCGCCGACCACGCCTGCGTCGGGGCCGGCACGCCCGGATCGAGCGGGTCAGCCCCGTCGAGACGCCGTTCGTAGTCGCGCCGAAGCTCGTCGAGCCACTCCTCTGAGTACGACCAGGCACCGTCTGCTCCGACAATCGGGGCGTCAATCAGCACTTCGCCGCGGGCGCTGCCCTCGAATCGCGCAGGGTCTGCATGGCGCGGCGGCGCGGCGTCGATGACGAGTCCGCCGCCCACCGTCGTTCCCGCGCGCAGCACCACGCGGTCGCCGCGCGCGGCCACGACCGGTGCCTCGAGCCGGAGCTGAGCGAAACGATCGACCCGCACGACGCGTGCGAGCATCGTCGCGGTGCCATGGTGGACGAGCACACGCGACGGAATCGGAGCGAGCTCCTCGACCTCGACGTCGAGCCGGTAGCTGACCTCGTACGCGTCCTGCTGGACAAGGGCGTCGCCGCGGCCGAGGTCTTTCCGCTCGACGCCGGGAAGCGCAACCGCGACGCGCTGTCCTGCTTCCGCGACGCCGACTTCGCGGTCGTGGACCTGCACGCTGCGAACGCGCATCGCACGGGCGCCCGGCTCCGCACGGAGCATGTCTCCCGGCGCGATCGTTCCCGACCAGAGAGTCCCCGTCGCGACCGTCCCGATTCCACGCAGGCTGAACACGCGGTCGACGTAGAGCCGCGTCGGCGCTTCCGCGCGCTCGCCTGCGACGGCGGCGCGCGCCAGAGCGGCGCGCAACGCGTCCAGCCCGAGGCCCGTCTTCGCACTGACGGCGACGACTCCCGCGCCGGGCACGAGCTCCCTGGCTTCGTCGAGTGCGAGCTCGAGCGCATCGGGCTCGACTGCGTCCGCCTTCGTGACGGCGATCACTCCGCGTTCGACTCCGAGCAACCTGAGGATCGCTAGGTGCTCGTGCGTCTGTGGCCGAGCGCCCTCGCCCGCATCGATGACGAGGAGGAACAGGTCGATCCCGGTCGCGCCCGCGACCATGGTTCGAACAAAATGTTCGTGGCCGGGAACGTCGACGAGCGAGAGCCTGCGACCGTCCGGCAGGTCGAGCGGCGCGTAGCCCAGGTCGATCGAAATGCCGCGTGCGTGCTCTTCAGGCAGACGGTCGGTGTCCTTGCCGGTCAGCGCACGAACGAGCCACGTCTTGCCGTGGTCGATGTGACCGGCTGTTCCGACCGTCAGCGGCATGTGGCTTGGATCAGACCGTCCTCGATCTCGTCGACGCCGAAGCCTGCGCTTCCCAGCAGCGCACGCCATTGCGACTCGGTTCGCTCTCGTCCGCGCTGGAGGACGAGCATCAGTATGTCCAGCCACTTCGCACCAGAGGGCTCGTTGCCCGGCGGGACGACGGAATCGAGGACGAGCAAACGGGCTTCGCCCGGCGCGGCTGCACGAACGACGCGCAAGATAGCCGCCGCGGGCTCGTCGTCCCAGTCGTGCAGGATCCTCGACAGGACGTAAGCATCGCCTTCCGGTAGACGCTCGAAGAAGCTTCCGGAGACGAACGTGAGGCGATCGCCGACGGCAGCCTCGGTCCGATCCGCCTCGGGGAGATCGAAGACGACCCCGCGCAACTCCGGTCTGCGCTCTAGGAGGTCGCGGAGGAGCGCCCCGGTGCCGCCGCCGATGTCTACGACGGTCTCGTCCGCTCGCCACTCGAGCGCAGCGAGCCTGTCGGCACGTTCTGATCGACCGCCCTCCATGGCTTTGTCGAAGTTCGAACGTTCTTCCGGTCTCGCGGCGAGCCAGGACCAGAAGTCCGTTCCGCACGCTCGGATGAAGGGCACCTCGGTCGAGCGGGCGTCGAGTGCGCCCACGGCTGGGTAGCACACCTCACCGAACAGATGTGCGAACTCACGCCAGCTGCCTGTGTCGTCACTGCGTAGTAACTCCGAGGCTTCGGTGTTGCGGAACACGCCCGGCTTCTCCTCTGCGAAGACTCCGTCACTCGCAAGCGCGCGCAAGATGCGTTGGAGGGTGTCTGGATCGGCACCACTCTCGTCCGCGAGCTCGGCGACCGAGCGCGGGCCGGCAGCGAGCGCGTCGGCCACCCCGAGGTCGGCGGCAATGCCGAATGCCTTCGTGCCCGAGGCGCCGCGGATGAGATTCCAGAGCCGGGCTTCGGGTGGGAGTTCACTCATTGGTGCGCGCCGCTGCGATCGCTCGGGCGGCCTCGTCAGCCTCGGCGTCCGTCAGTGTCCGGCAGTCGAGCAACGTCCGGGCGTCGCGCACGACTGCGATGACGGGCGGATTGCTCCCGCGCAGCTTCACTGCGAGTTCTTCCTCCACTGCGCAGGCGAAGCTCGGCAGCTCCGTCAACGGCAGCGAACCACCGCCGGCACGTGCCACGGTCTCCTCGACCTCACCGCCGACGAGCTCCGCGAGACGCGTGGCGCGAGCGCGCACCGACTCTGCCGGCTCGCGCAGCATGCGCAGGACAGGAATCTGGTCGGGAGCGTCGACCGCCAGCGCGAGCGTTCCTTCGAGCGCGGCGAGCGTCAGCTTGTCGGCGCGCAACGCTCGTTGCAGCGGGTGCCGCTGGAGCTGCTCCACGAGATCCGCGCGGCCGACGACGATGCCGGCTTGCGGCCCACCCAGCAACTTGTCGCCGGAGAAACAGACGAGGTCGGCGCCCGCCCCGAGGCTTGCCCGAGCGGTCGGC